>JAFYAI010000143.1 GCA_017540815.1 Spirochaetales bacterium | reverse complement strand
GCAAAAGCAGAGATTTGATCTCGTTCAAACTTTTCACGGCTGAGGTTCACTGCCCAAGTATGCAAGTCTTCACTAATGTGATCTAAAACCATATCTGCCATTTTATTGTCCTCCTGAAATTTCGCCGTATCTCTTAACCGTTCCATTATCTGCTTATTCTGATTGTATTTTAGCATTATACTCCATAGTTGTAAAGTAATATTTTATTTGCGGTATAATTTAGGCTGGCAAAGCCAGCCTAAATTATACCGCAAGAATCCCCTTCTTGTCGCCTTTATAGGCTGGCGGCAGTTCAGGATTGATAACCTTCGCTTCTGAAACTGCTCTGCCGATAACTGCCCCGATGAATTTACGCAGACAGTAATTTGACTCCGGCAAGTCGCTCGTGAAGAACATCTTCAGCACGACATCAGATGTAAGTGATAATTTCCGTTTTGCCTCAATCGCTTCTTCTGCCGCTCTCAATATCTCCGGTGAGAATTGTTTTTGCCAATCGTTGTTGTTTGTCATAAAAGTACTCCTTCGTGAGATGGTAGAACACGCTTGCGTGTTTTACCATCTCACTTAATTTTTACCCTTATATATAACGCACGAAATGAAAAACCGGCTGAAGAATTTGGCATAAATTCGCAAAAAAATGAAGAAATTTTCAGCCGGTTTTTCATTCAGGGATGTTCGGCGACAAATTTCATCCGTGAGTCGCCGACCCCCTCGACATCGTGTCGAGGCCGGCTGAAAAAATTGGCAAATTTATGAAAGAAATTTACTGATTTTTTATCGATGATCGATTTGAGTTTTTCTGTAAATGCGGAAAAAAGTCTTTGACTTTTCTATGTTTTTTGTTATAATTAATACAAATTAAGATAGTAGGAAAAAAATATAAAAGGGAAAAATAATAGTTGAATTATTCACAATATTATAGTAAAATACTTTAATATGTCAGTTATTCTGACTAATACAGGATATGCCAAAGCGGCAAACGGAGAGCAATATGTCTGAGAGCAATATGAAAAATCGCGTCGTCGTAACGGGAATGGGTATAATCTCTTGTCTGGGTAATGATGTCAACTCAGTCGAGCAGACTCTGCGTGAGGGCAAGCCCGGTTATGAGATAGATCCTGTGCGTGTTGAGATGGGATTCCGCAGCCCGCTGACCGGAGTTATAAAGGGTTTCGATCCTAAGGCATATCTCGACCGCAAACGCCGCAAAACGATGTCTCTGTCTACTGTGTGGGCGTATGCTGCGGCTCAGCAGGCTGTTGATGACAGCAGACTTACACCGGAGCAGCTCCATTCTACGGAGACAGGTGTTATCTTTGGACATGACTCCGTATCAGAACCGAATGTGCTGATGGCTGATGAACTGCGTGCCGCCGGCAATACTAAGGCTCTCGGTTCGGGGTATATATTCCAAGTAATGAACTCGACAGTGACGATGAATCTGTCCACGATATTCGGAACGCAGGGGGCGTGCTGGTCTCTGGCGGCTGCTTGTGCATCAGGTGCTCACAGTGTCGGACAGGCTGCGGATCTTATCCGCAATGGTCATCAGGAGCGTGTCATCGCCGGAGGTGCTCAGGAGATTAATTGGCATGTAATGGCAAGTTTCGACGCTCTTAACGCATTCTCAGTGCATCTTGATGAGCCTCTTAAAGCGTCTCGTCCATTCGATAAGAACCGCGATGGACTTGTGCCGAGCGGCGGTGCTGCAGCAGTTGTGTTGGAGCGAATGGATCTGGCTGTAGCACGGGGAGCTAAGATCTACGGCGAGGTGGTTAGTTACGCATTCAGTTCTGACGGTGCAGAGTTGTCTATCCCGAATGGGACAGGAGCGGAAGTCGCTATCCGCAAAGTCTTGGCTCGTGCCGGTATGTCGCCTGATGAGATACAGTATATCAATGCACATGCGACGAGTACTCCTGGTGGTGATAAAAAGGAAGCCGAAGCGATATACAATGTATTCGGCGGCAGACCATTCGTGTCATCTACTAAGTCGATGACAGGTCACGAATGCTGGATGGCGGGAGCGAGTGAAGTGATATATTCGTTGCTGATGATGAACGGCGGATTCATCGCTCCGAATATCAACTACGAAGAAGGTGATGAGATCACATCGAGATTAAATATCGTCAATAAAACGATGAATTGTCAGTTAGATACAGTGTTGTCCAACTCATTCGGATTCGGCGGAACAAATGCGGCTCTCATCCTGAAAAAAATATAAAAAGATAGGAGCTGCTATGTTGTCTCATATTGGTGAGTTTCTGATCTTTGTCCTGATGTGTATATATACTACGATCCCGGCTATCGGAGCCAATGTCGCACCTGTTTTGTGCAAAGATCTGCCGATACTTCGCTATCCGATGGATTTCGGATTGACATTCAAAGGTGAGCGTGTGTTGGGAGATCATAAAACATTCCGCGGACTGTTTTGCGGCATTATGTTCTCGGTTGCGTTTATATATATCCAATATGCGATATTCCGACTGACAGGATTTGATTGGACTTTGTATGGTTTTGAGAATGTAGATCTGATATACGGTGATCATCAGGTTAGTCTGTTGTTGTTAGGATTCCTAATGGGACTCGGTGTGATAACAGGCGATGCAGTCAAATCATTGTTTAAGCGTAGGCTGCATATACCATCAGGTCACAGTTTCATTCCGTGGGATCAGGTCGATGGTGCGTTGGGAGGACTTGTGTTCGGCTGGTTTGCATGGCATTATGATCTGTCTTATGCACTCGTTATCCTGTTCGCCACATTCTTTCTGCATATATCTATTAGACACTTTGCATTCTATATCGGGGTATGTGATTCGCGATGGTGAGATATAATGCCGCCGTTGTAGGATTAGGGCGTATCGGGTTTGATTTCGTGCTTGACCGCAAGCGTGAGCAGCCGGCATCGCATTGTGCGGCGTATTCTATGAATAAGCGGACTAACCTTATTGCCGGAGTCGATACTGACGAAGCATGCCGCAGGTTATTTCATAAGACTTTCCCAAAGTCAGCAGTATTTTCTGATATTGACAGTCTTTTCGCCTCAATGATGCCCGATATAGTGTCAGTCAGCGTCAGTGAGGAGTCTCATCTTGATGCTGTGCAGAATGTCATTGCACACAAGCCGCGTCTTGTGGTGCTGGAGAAACCTGTTGCTCTGAATGTGGCAGATGGTGAGAGGATTATCCAATGTGCCAAGACTCATAATGTGCCGGTTCTGGTCAATCACAACCGTCGTTTCGCCGATGATTATCGTCAGACGAAGAGACTGATTGATGAAGGCTTGTTAGGAGACATCCATACTTGCAATGCAAAGCTCTGGGCAGGATCGGTTATATACAGCAAAGACAGATTTGAGCGTGGTGAATGCAGTCTGCTGCATGACGGTACTCATCTGATAGATATACTGAGATTCCTGTTCGGGGAGCATTTCAACAGTCCTACCGTGACTGCATTGCGTCGGACAGACCGAACGGTTAAGAATGAGCAGACCGGTGAGACTGAGATTGAAACAGAGCTTGTTCGCTATCTCGGACTGTGCTATTCTTTCGGTCAGACAGTCGTCAATATCGAGATAAGCGGACAGAAGAAGTATTTCGGATTTGAGTTGGACATCATCGGCAGCCGCGGACGGATCGTTATCGGCAACGGATATTACAAGGTCTACACTGCACAGAAGTCACCGTTCTATGATAACTTTACATCTCTTGTCCGACAGAAGCAGTATAAAACATTCAGGGAAACTCATTATTTCTCCAATATGGTGTCCAATGCCGCCGCTTTCCTTGACGGCTCGGCTCAGTTGTTCTCAACTTTGGAAGACGGAGTTGGAGTGCTAAGAGATCTGACTGCGATAGCAAGTGTTATTGATAACAACTAAAAAAAATCCTGCCTAAGCAGGATTTTTTTTAGTTGTTGTTATTTTTAGTTGTTTAAGATATAATCTTTTACTCCCGGATCGGAGAGTGCCAATGCTGTTGATTTGATAATATCAGATGAGTCTGCAAGTTTGTATTTCATTATTGCAGCGATGTTTTCGATCGTGTCCTGAGCGGCTTTCTTCTGTTTTGATTTGGGATTAAGACCTTTTACGAAGTCGCCGAGGAAGTTGCATGCGATCTGCTTAATCTGATCATTGTTTTTGCCTTCGGCTTTTAGCTTAGATGCGATGATGTTTATCTCTTTGATAGGCAGTTCTTTTTTGAAGTTAGTCTTGATATATGACTGGATGTCATTTGATACAGGGAGAACTTCGCTGTCATCAAAAACTGACTCAGACTGGATTCCGAGGATATATTTCTTGACTGACTCATCCTGCAGAGTATAGCTTACAGAAGCGGTGATATTGGCAGAGCCTGCTAACTGCACAGCAAGTTTGCTTACACATTCGAGGCTCTCCAGTTTGTTTGATTTGTTTTTCGGATTGAGTCCTTTGACACATGAGACGATCACATTCTGCATAGTGTTGTATGTCTTGACAGATGAGAACTCTTTCGCTTTGAGTTCTTTTGCGAAGTCGTTAAGGATTGCGATGTCGAGTTTCTTCTTGAATGTGTTGGCAATGAGGTATCGCAGGTAGATCGCTTCCGGCTCATTGCCCTGCAGGTCATAAGTTGACTCAAGGTCATCCCAGAGTATCTCCCAATCACCGTCTGCCATCGACAGATGCTCGATCAGAGTGTCGTTTTCATCAGAAGTGTAGTTGTCCATAGTGTCATCTTCGCCGTCAATCATCAGTTTGTAGGCGTTGATGAGGAGCTGCTGCTCTGCTGTGTATCGTCCGATCTCTTTGTTTACATCCATTGAGAATGCCGTAACTGCCGCCAGCACGAAAATAAACATTGCTGACAATAATTTTTTCGTTGTATTCATTGTTGTTATCCTATATGTATAAAATTTTATATTATTATTTACTGTTATTATACTACAAATTTTACATAAAAAGCAAAATTTATTTATAAAAATGAAAAAAAATATAATTTTTATTGTTTTTTTTGTTGTAAAATCAAAATTATTTGTTATAATATAATCAGTATTGATAATCAATATTGTTTTGTGGAGGATACTATGCTGTATGAAAAGATGAGGAATGTGATAGACAGAATGGTAGAAGATGTTTATGCCGGCAAAGAAGAGTGTCGTCAGGTGATTTCCTATACATTGATTGGTCATCACAATGTCCCTATTACGATTACATGCAAACTGCTTTATCCGCTTAGCCAGATCAGGGTGTCTCTTTACTGTCCGTTCCTTGTGACTGAGAATGAGCATCGATATGAAGAACTCTATCAGCCGGATAATGCCGACTATGACTTCAATCTGCGAAATATGCTCGCTGACTTTGCCGCAACTTTGGAAGGGTTGAGTGAATGGATCTCTGTAGAATGTCCTGATATGATAAGGTGGGGTGAAGGTGTCGTGTTCGACCATAACGGCAGAGCAAGGGCTATCCCGTTCCCTTCTACGCCTGTCAAGACAAGCCGCAGGGGACGAACCCGCAAGAAGAAGCCGGCTGACGACTAATGTTTCAGCATCTTCACAAAATGTGTCTTTTAGTTATTCAGAATGTGTTTCATAATGACTAAAAGACACATTTTTTTGTTTAGTATGAAAAATTTGCAAAAAATCATTGACACAAATTCAATAATATTATAGACTTACAGTGACTAACTGTCTTTTGTTACTTCAATAATTGCTGTATCCTGGGGGGGAAGTATGGCGACAAGTATTATCTTCTTTTTATTAGCGATTACTATTAATATTGCTGTCATTTTGGTATTCAAGAAACTCGACGATGAGAAGAACTCATTCTCGAAAGTTACCAAGTACTGCAAGAAGTTTATGGAGGATCTGAATAAGGACTTCGCTGAGAAAAAGATCCAGATGAAGGATTTCGATGACTGTCTTGAGACGAAACTGCAGAGAGGCAGTATTATTCTTGATAAACTCGATGATTCGGCGTCTTCATTTGACGGCAGCGGCAAAGTGTCAGTCAGTCCGGAGCTGATCAAGCGTCTCAATGCTCTGGAGAGCAAACTCGCAGATATGGAAGATAAGTCATACTCTCCGTCAGCCGCAAGGATGACAGGCAGCGGCTCTGTCAGCCGAGAATTGTATAATCAGCTGACCGGTCTGCGAAAGGATGTCTCGGCAATGATGAAGGAACTTGAGAAGAAGAAAAAAGAAGCCAATGACGGTTATCGCCTTTTCGAGTCGCGTATGAAGAGTGAGATGGAAGCCAAGAAGAATAACATCCTTGAGTTCGTTAAACTCCAAGAGTCACAGTTTAATGAAAATGAAAAAAAATTCCGAAAAGACCTTGAGCGTATAGATAATGAGATTTCTAAGATGAATAAAAACTTCATCAAAGATGCTTCGCAGAATTTCACATTGCTTAACCAAGACTATAGGATGAAATTCGAGGATCTGAGCAAAAAATACGCTGATATGGATGCGGAATACAGCGGAAAGTTGGAGAAGAAGATAAAGGAGTGCTCCGAATACATAACTCATATCGAAGGCCGCCTGACATCGCAGGAGGAGGCTATCGTCAAGGAGTTGGCTCAGAAGAAAGAGGATTATTTGCTTGACCTTGCAGCGAAGTTTACAACTGAGAAGAGTGACATATCCAAGTTCAGTGAGCAGCTTAAGACTAATGCTAAGGCTCATGTGCTTAAGACCATCAAAGATAACGAAGACAAGAGCAAGTCGATAACTGAGACATTCAAGAAGAATGAGATGCAGGCACAGATTACTCTCAAACGATACGAGGACTTTCTCAAAGACAGTTCAAATCGGCTTGAGTTATCAAAGAATGAGTTTAATAATAGTCTGGAACAAAAACTTGCAGACTTCAACAGTCATCTCGATACTTCCAAACAAATGGGTATCAAACTTGAACTTGAGATCTTTACCGAGATCAAGAATAAATTGGAGACATTCCGTCGTGACTCTGAGAAGAGTATCGAAGCACTGCATAATAAGCTTGATGCAGACATCGATAACTACGACAAACAGATCAATGTTAAATATTCTTCTATTAAGGAAGATTATTCTAAAGCGGCATTGGACTATAACGATCTTAGCACGAAGTATGAGAAGTTCACAGACTCGTTCAATAAGACTGTCGAGAATAACAAAAAGCTCTATGAGGAACAGGAAAGTCAGATCCGGGCTAAAGCCTCTGATATGAAGACAACTATCGACAGTTCGCTGATCAAATGGACGGAAACATTCAATGCTGAGCGGCAGCGAATAGAGGATCTGTTCGAGACGGATAAAAAGGCTCTCGATGATAAGCGTGATAAAGCAGCAGAAGAGATGAGTGAGACTATCGCTCAATATGAATCAATGATGAACAAGAGCCTTGATAATGTTAAATCTCACTTTGAAGAGGAGCGGGCGAAGATCTTCGCCGAGATTGACAGTATCGTCGCACAGATCGAGTCTAATGCAGCCGGCAAGACCGGAGAGATCTCCGCTAAGTTTGATAAGACTTACTCTGACTTCGAGAATAAGTTGTCTGATATACAGGAAAATATGCTGCAGAAAGCATCCGGCATTGAGCA
Source organism: Spirochaetales bacterium (assembly GCA_017540815.1). Lineage (GTDB taxonomy): Bacteria > Spirochaetota > GWE2-31-10 > GWE2-31-10 > MWDO01 > RGIG6909. The sequence continues at coordinate 2,288 of JAFYAI010000143.1, read as the reverse complement.
GACTCTGCTGAATAAGTCAGATGAGATCAATGCTCACTTGACCGAAGAGATGAATACATTCAAGTCGAGCGTAAGTGAACGCAGTGCAGAGTTTGAGAATGAGATCAACCGAGAGAATGAAGCAATCATTGTCCGAGTCAATACATTAAAAGATGATGTTCAGAAGATGATAAATGCAGAGAAAGAGCAAGTCAGTCAGGATATAGCATCAATGAAATCTGACTTTGATACTGCTGAGTCTGCCCTGACCGAGAAACTGCACAATATCGAAACTCTCTACTATGACAAAGGCAAACAGATGTTGGAGACTAATCAGACTGAGCTTAGCGGATATACTCAGCGTTTTGCACAATTGTCTGACAATATCACTGAACTGCAGAAAACTGTTGAGAACAAACTGTATAATCTGGTAAGCAATGGCACTAAGCAGATCGAGGATCTGTTTGAACAGGGGAAAGAGAGTTTGTCCGATAAATATGCACAATTATCGGCTGAAACATCCAAACAGATAGAAGATCACAAGAGCAGCCTGTCTAAGATCAGCAAGAAGATCGATGACCTTGACAATGTTTATGATACGAAATTTAATGACAAGATTGAGTTGTTTAATACTCTGTTCGGGACAAAACTTGATCAATTCAACGAAACATTTAAGTTGAATATATCCGGTATTACTGAAGATGCCAAGTCCTATGAGAGTAAGTTCATCAATCAGATCGATAATCTTAAAAAACAGATAACAGATGAGTATAACACATTCACGAATGAGAGCAGAAGCAGGTTCGACATTCTTAGCAGTGACTATAATACTCTCAATGACAGTCTGACGCAGATGAAACTTAAGATCGATCAGGATGTCGGTGCTAAGATCGATGATGGCAAGAAGAAACTTGACGAAGAATACAGTGCTCTGCATGACGAACTGCATAATATGTATCTGCAGGAGATAGATGACGCTCAAAGAAGGTATAAAGAGACTAAAGAAGAGCTTGAGCACGGATTGGCTGATTATAAAAATGCAGCAGTGCAGATGAGTCAGAATCTAAAGCAGGCTGACAATGAATACAGAAGAAAATATATGGATCATTCGACTTATCTGGATAAGAAGATCAACCAGATCAAGATCAATATGGATGAGTTCGAGAAGAAAACTAAGATATTCGATGACGCATTTAGGCTGAAAGACAAACTGAGTGCTGATATGGAAGAGATGAAGGATGCTCTGCGATCTATCCGCAGTGATAAAGACAAGATCTCTGAGATAGAGAAGCAGATCAGAGATATAGAAGCATTGGCTAAGAGTACGCTGGATAAAACATCTTCAATCACTGCGGAACGTAAGAAGATCGACAGCATGTCATCTGTGCTTACTCAGCTTAAGAATCAGTTCGATGAGACTACAGAGAAATTCTCCGATCTTAAGATACAGGGCGATATAGCACAGCGGCTCAATGACAAGATCGCTGCGACTAATAATCGCTACGAAGAGATGGAGAAGGTATTCCGAAGTCTCAATGAGACTGAGCAGAATATCAAAACTGTAAGCACTCAGATGGATATTATTAATAAAAATTTCAGTGATTACAGTCATCGTGCTGATGCGTTTGATCAGAGACTCATCGACCTGAACAGTCGGCAGGAGATATATCAGAAGAAATTTGAGAGTTTTGAGAAGGAGTCTAAGCTGATCCTGCAGTCTGAAGAGGATATTAACGATGTGAGAGAACAGTTCAAGAAGTTAGACATTCTGCACGATAGCTTGGCTCGGCGGACAGACGAGGCTAAGCGGCTGGAGTCGAAAGTAAACGAAGCTATGACGAAATACTCTAAGATCGATATGGAGACTGATAATAAGATCAAGATATTGGAGACTCTGCTCAAAGATGCAGATGATACTCCCGTGATGAAGAGCATCAACGATGATGACCGCAGCAAAGTAATCATCCGGATGAAGAAGCAGGGGATGACTATCGATGAGATCTCCAACATCCTGCATATCACACGGCAGGAAGTTGAGATGGAGCTTGGTCTGAATGAAGACTCTGGTCGAAGATCATTCTGATACTGCATTGCAGGATAATCGGTGCCTGTAATGAAAAAAAATATTAAATCAGAGTGAGTAATATCCGATAATATAGAATATAACTATAGAATTAGGGAGCCTGACAATGATAGATAAGGCAAAAATACAATCGGATTATGAAAATTTGCAGCGTGTTCAATATACTGACCTGCTGCCGTTGGATAAGATCTTTGAACTTGAAGAAGCTAAAGAATATCTTACGGAG
>JAFYAI010000019.1 GCA_017540815.1 Spirochaetales bacterium | reverse complement strand
TGATGGCTTAAATCTGAATGGTTACGAGCATCATCGCGTTTATCACAATGAGAATGAGTTTGCTCGCGGCAAGCGGCATGTCAATGGAATTGAGAATTTTTGGAGCTTTGCGAAACGCCGTTTAAGTAAATTTAACGGTTGTAAAAGCGATAAATTTGTGTTACACTTGAAAGAATGCGAATGGAGATATAATCATCGAAACGATGATTTAGTTAAAATTTTAAAGGAGATTTTGACTCTAAACTAGTCAAGAGCCTAATGAAATAGAATCATATAGAACTATCAATATTTATGATATTTATTTTGCTGGTATAAATAATGAAAATATTATATTTCGCACCTATTGCAACTAAAAAAAATCTATCATTTTGTCCGTTTATTACTCAGAGAGTGATTGAATTACAGAAACAAGGAATAGAAGTTGATGTCTTGCTTCATGGTAATCTTCAAATAGGTAAATATGGGGTTGGAGTAAACAGGAAAGGAATAAGGAAATTATTTGATGTTATTAGGAATATTTTGTTAAGATTTGGTATTGTTCGGTTATTGTTTCAACATAAAAGATGTTGTAATCATCCGCTTGGGAGTTTTTCTTATTATACAGAATTGCGTTTTTTGAATGATATTGAGTTCATTAAATGGTATAATAGACATAATTTTGATTTGATTCATATACATTTTCTCGGATGTGCTGGTTTTGTTCCTGAACTTCATAAAAAATATGGTATTAGATATATAATTACAGCTCATGGAAGCGATATTCACGCGGAAGTCCCACTTGGAAATCAATATGAGATTGAAAGAGCTTTGAATATTCTTAATAATGCCGATAAATCAATTTTTGTTTCTAAATTTCTTCTCAATTATGCTAAGAGTTTTGGCTACAACGGAAAAAATGCTATAGTTATACATAATGGTGTAAATACATCAGTATTTTTTCCAATGAAATCAGATATAAAAAAGAATAGTCATTATATAGGTTTTGTTGGTCATCCGATTTATGTAAAACGGGCTGAGATACTTCCTGATGTATTGTTTTTAGTGAAGAAAGTGTTCTCTGATACACGAATGTTGATACTCGGCAGTGAGGAGAATGATTTAATTCCGCTAATAAAAGACAGAGCAGAGCAACTTGGTGTATATGATGCGATTGATTTAGTTGCTGCAGTATCACCTGAGAAAGTTGGAGATTATATGCGTCAATTGGATGTGTTGTTATTGCCAAGTCGCAATGAAGGATTTGGATGTGTTGCCATAGAAGCTCAAGTGTGTGGTGTTGGTGTAGTTGGTTCTGCTAATGGAGGAATACCAGAAGCGATTGGCAAGAATGGGATAATCGTTTCAGAATCGGATAATTTTACACAAGATTTTGCCAATGCAGTGATTGATTATCTGAAGAATCCTCTTTCTCAACAAGTTATTTTACAAAATATAGGGGATTGCTCATGGCGAGAATGCGTATTACAGGAAATTCAGATATATAATAATATTGCTTCCATATTCTCACCAATAGCATGCACCTTCGACGCTTGATGCGGCTCTCGGTTTTTCGGATTCTGACGGGCGAGTCCAATAATCGTTATATAATGCGGAGATCTTTGGCGTTTCATCCCATCTTTTGCCTTTTATTCCGAATAAAATCTGCAGTGCTCCGCCCATGTGAACGGCTTGTTTGCCGATAGACTTACAGTGAGCGGCGAGCGGCAGTCCATAAGCACCGCATCCGATTAGTGCTATGTCGAATTCGGCTGCTGTTATTTGCTCTTTCATATTATTTAGTGCGGCAAGCCATGTCGGAAACGGTGTCGGCTGTCCTGCAATGGATTGAATCGCTTTAATTGTTTTGAGCTCAAAGTTTGGTAAAATATTCGGATTAGTGAATAATTTATCGTGATGTTTGTATTGACTCTCTATGCTTTGTGCAAACGGATGTATAACTAACACTTTTTTGTCTTCTAGAATGCGGCTCCACGGATTGTCAAAATAGTATGGCTCCAAACATTGCAGCGGTATTCTAATCATATCTTTATTGTAAAATGGCTTAATATATGGATTATTCTCGTCTTCACGCCACGAGCCAAGAATGTCAATAAGCGGTATTGATGACAGATACGCATCTTTGAAATCTTCCAATCCTTTGGGATCAATATTGAATACACCGGCATTATTTTGCAGTCCATCGTAATCATGAATGTCAGGCAAAAATACACTATTGCGTCCGGAAAAATAATCCCAAAATTTCGATAGTTTAGACTTGTGATCTGCATATGTCATAAATCGGCAGAGACTTTCAAGTTCGCCGCTTCCGAAACGGCATATCATCATTGGTTTTCCTGATAAAATATGCTCGTATATCTGATTTTCTGCATCTTGACCCGTATAATCAAAAAATAACTTGTTCCTTTTGTGAAAATTTTTCCTGCGTATATTCCCTAAGATAGATTTTATATTCATAGTATCTCCAATTATTCATACCGTCTTAATCATTACTTAACCGTCTATGACACGGAACTTATCAAATGTCAGTTCTTCATCTGCAGTTTCCATAAAGAATAACGGTACTTCATTAATATAACTTGCCCAGCCGGTAAATGTACTTGGCGGACCGATGAGATAATCCATCTGTGTCATCAGAAATTGATCTATATACCATGGATTATTAGAAATAACAGAGTCAAATTTCTCTGTGAAGAGTTGATGGATCGGCTCATTGGAGAATAAGAAAAACTTAACTTTTTTGCCAAGTGTGTCAGATAGTTTTTCAAATTGTTTCATATATGATGCAAAAACTTCATTCTCATAATAATATCTGCCGTCAAGGAAATCTTTATAGTCACCGCGTCTTATGTGAACTCCGACTTTAAGATAATGCTCCGAATCCAAATTTGATATATATATATATAAGTCGTTAGAAGTGTAATACTGATCTTTCAGCACATATTTTTCGCGTAAGAATTGCCGATACTTCTTAGTTAAGTTATGGCATCGGAAATACCATCCGTCGATAATGCAGTTCTTCGGCAGTGACTCTAACGGATGCTGTCTTATCGCATCTTCATCAGAGAAGTCTATAATAGGAAGAAAACCTATCTTCGTTCTGTGCTGAACCTTGTCTAAGAATGTCATTACAGCAGATTTGATGCTGTGTTTCGGCGGAATGCAGTAATATCCGTCCTTATATAAAGGAGCCATATCATCGAAACACAATATCTCCAGCGGCTGATGATACTCGTTGCAGTAAGCGACAATATGTGCCAGCTGAAATAAACGATTGCTGTGATTGCCTTCCGGCCGAAGCAGATATTTCATTTGAAGTTCCTATTATTTTTCTTCTATTATACTATATTCAGTCTATCCTTGTCAATCTCAAAAATCTCTCTTCAGAATTTTCTTGCTTTTTATCCTGAGAAATGGTATTATCCTATATATTTAACGAGGCAAACAAAATGATAATCGATTTTCATGCACATATATATCCTGATAAGATCGCAGCGAAAGCATCGGCGGCGATTGGTGAGTTCTACGATGCTCCGATGGCGTGGCACGGTACTGTGGAAGAGTTGATCGCAAGCGGTGACAAGATCGGCGTAGATAAGTATGTCGTTTTGTCGGCGGCGACTAAGGTTGAGCAGGTTGAGCCTATCAATAATTACATTCTTGGTGAGGTTGCCAAGCAGCCGAAGTTTATCGGATTCGGAACGATACTGCCGGGATATACTGACTTCGAGAATGAGATGAAGCGGATTAGGGCTGCCGGACTCCGCGGGATCAAGATCCATCCTGACTTCCAGAAATTTCAGATTGACTCCTCGGCTATGGATCCTGTCTATGAGGTGCTGTCTGATCTCGGTATGCCGATACTTGTCCATGCCGGTGACTGCCGTTATGACTTCTCAGGTCCGAAGCGTATCGCCAATGTGTTGGATAAGCATCCTAAGCTCAAACTCATCGCCGCTCACTTCGGCGGCTATACAGAATGGGGTGCAGCGACTGAATATCTCGTCGGTCGGCGAGTGTGGTTTGATACATCCAGCACATTTTGGAAACTGCCTATGGCTGATGCAAAGACTATGATGCGTAAGCACGGAGTGGATAAGTTCCTCTTCGGATCTGACTTCCCGATGTGGGATCACGCTGACGAGTGGAGTCGGTTTGTGCAGCTCGGATTGCAGGGTGATGACCTTGATGCCGTGCTGTATAAGAATGCACTGTCACTGCTGGGGCTGAGTGAATAATAACGAAAAATAAATTTGCACAAATCTTTAAAGTGTGGTATAATAAAAGTGTCTTTGTATAAAGATATTATCTTTATTGACTGTTAAATTTGATTAAATGGAGATGCAATTATGAAGAAATTTATCGGTTTGGCAGCAGCGGCTGCTGTGATGATGACATTCATCGGATGTGACTTGTTTGAGATTAAGATTAAATTAACGGAGCAGAATATAGTTATTAAGAATGATAACTCCGGTTCCTATCAGACAGCATATTATATCGACCTTGTTGAGTCGTCAGATACATCTGTCGTTAAGGTTTCACGCAGCGGATCGGATAAGTCAGGCGTTGTTACACTGACATCCAAAGGTGAAGGCAAGGCAACGATTACATTCTACAGTGGGACACATGCAAAGAAAGCAGTATGCGAAGTGTCGATCAATGCTTTCGGTGATTGGGAATATGAAGGAACATCGAATCTGAGAAAACTGCAATATTGGAGTTACGAAAATTCATTAAATATGACTTCCAAAAGTAGTTGGCAAGATAATCAGGGGACTGTTAATCCCGGAATCGATGGTATGTATAAGAAAGCTAATAACAGTGAATATCGACTGTATATAAAAGGCGACATCGTTTATTGTTTCAATAATTGTGTACTTGAGACTAATACCACTTGGTTCTGGGTGCGGGGCATTATAGAGCAGCAGGATACAGGTAAAATATACAAAATAGACTGGAACACTTGCGGTAAGCTTAGACTTGACGGTGATGGTAGAATTTGGTTCGGGGAGAATGTATGGTCAGGCACGCAGCAAGGCTGGGGAATATTCGACGGATTGGATACGGCAACAAATTTTGACTATAGTATAGTAGACACAAACACCGTGAAGATTAACGGTTACTCTTATACAAAGTATACACAAACTCCGTAATCGTGTTGTTGGAACCAAAAAAATGAGATTTTCGTAAGAAAATCTCATTTTTTTATTTATTTCGTTCTGCCAAATATTTAACAAATGCTCTAAAAAACTCTCTGTTCCCCGGAAGTTTGTCTGTCAGCTCAAAACATTCGGCACTTAGGTCTTCTATCATTGCCTGAGCTTTGTCCACTCCAATGATCGCTGTTACTGACGATTTGTTGTTCTCTTCGTCAGAGCCTGTCGGCTTACCGAGTTCTGCAGCAGTGGCTGTCTCATCGAGTATATCATCTCTAATCTGGAAGATAAGCCCCATCGACTCGCCGAGTTTATCCATTATGTTTATGTATTCTTCCGATGCTCCGCCGTTGATCGCTCCTGATACGAGAGAGAGCTGCAGCAGGCGGGATGTTTTGTTGATCTCCATCAGCTTAGTCTCTTCTAATGACAGTCGGCGAGTCTCTCCGTCCATATCGAGCTGCTGCCCGTAGATCATACCCTCATATCCGGCTTTATCATGATAGAGACGCAGCAGCCGAGCCAACCTGTCAGACTTGCTGTATCGTCCAAGCATTCCGAGACCGGCTGTGAGCAGTGCATCACCGACGAGCAGTGCATAAGCCTCACTGCGGAATGAATGCAGCGTAGCCACCCCACGCCGCAGCGGTGCATCGTCCATGCACGGCAGATCATCATGGATAAGCGAGTAGGTGTGTATCAGCTCTGTCGCTGCGGCGAGGATATAGCTGTCATCGTCAGGAGCAGCAAAACACAGATTAGACTCCAGAGTGAGCAGCGGGCGCACACGCTTCGACGGAGCGAAGAACATATAGTTCATCCCCCACTGCACGGACTCTTCTTTAGGATTGTCGATATACACAAGTGATTTTAGTTTTTCTTCGATATGGAGATCGGAGATGTGTTGGTCTATGAAACTCATTCTGTATCCTGTTTTGGTTCATCATCAAGTATTATCTGATATATCATTGAATTAATCATCAGATCCAATATATCTTTATTGATCTTGCCCTGCCGGGCTTCCATCTTTAAGATCTGTAGTGCACGCTCCGTCGGCATCCTGTGCTTATAAGGACGATCATTGGCTGTCAGAGCATCGAATATATCGGCGATGCACATGATCTGTGCTCCGAACGGGATCTCGTCACCTTTGAGTCCGAGCGGATAGCCTGAGCCGTCAAGTTTTTCGTGGTGTGCTCTGGCAATCGACGGGATATTGGTCAGTCCGACAGGCCACACAATGCGGCTGAGGAAGTCATAAGAGTGTTCGACATGCGACTTCATAATATCGTATTCTTCTGCTGACAGTGAGCCTCGCGAATACATAAGCCGAGTGTATTCTTCATCGGACAGGACTTTCTCTCGTTCACCATTCAGATGGGTAATGTCCGTCTCATTAGCTGTCTTAAGCATTGCCTTCACTTCGTCAGTCATCATTCCGGGTTCGTTGGCATCGTAGATCGCTTTGCGCAGTTTCTCGGTTTCGGCAATGATTGCTTCGCTTGATGCTGCTGTGTAACTGCCGGACTGCACATACTTGCTGTATTCGTGAACATTGATACGCCGCTGTATCAGATACATCTCATCGGCGTATAACTTTTTCGCTTTGACAAGGATCTTCTCCGGGATGCCTATCTTGCCGAAGTCGTGCAGCAACCCTGCATATCTTATGGTTTTGAGTTCTTCGTCGGAGAAGTGTATATTCGCCAGAGGTCCGTCTTTCGTTATATTGATCATATTGGCGATCGCAGTCGTCAGCTCGCTGACTCGTCTGGAGTGACCTCCTGTTGACGGGTCTCTGGACTCCACTGCGATGACCGACGCATTGACGAACGACTCAAACAAGTCTTGTATTTCTTTATACAGCAGGTCATTCTCGATAGCTATCGAGGCTTGTCCGCCGATGGATTGTATCGTTGTTTCACTTTTTGCATCGAATGGGATGACATATTTATCGACGATCTCTTGTGATGTCAGCTGGATATTGTCTATCTTCCGTTTATTTATCAGCTGTATAGCTCCGATGATTTGATTTTTATGATTGATCATCGGTGTGACGAGCATTGATTTGGTTCGATAGTTGTATTTGCGGTCTATACTGTCGTTGAATTTATAAGCCGCGTTTGGCGACAGTTTATATACATCATCTATCTTGATACAAGCTCCGTATTTGATCGAGTAACCGGCGATGGACTGATCATTGATCGGGATCTTGACCTTCTTATATCGTCGCGGCAGCGTCCGTCCGACAGAATGTTCAAACTGCATTAGACGCTCTCCTGTCTTCGGATCTGTTTCACCTGTTACAAGATAGAATGATCCTTCGTCAGCGTTGGTCTGTTTCAGCGAGGCTTCGAGTATCTTCTCTATGAGTGAGTCAAGGTTGGATTCGGTGGACAGCTCTGCACCTATACGGTATAGCTCTGAGAGTTCCCTGTCATAGATAATGTCACGCATAGTATTCTGCAGTGTCGATATGATGCGTGCCTTATGAGAGTACGGATACTTGAAGTAATCAGAAAATCCATCATCTAACAGATAGAGGATGTTATCGAGATACGCTTCGCTGATGATAGCGACGACGCGAATGTTTATACTTATAAGTGCCTGTGGATATGCCAGATTGTCCGGCCAAAGCCGTCTCCAGTTCAGATCATCAAGTTCACGCAGATCTATAAGCAGGATGGAGTCTCTTTCGATTGTCGTGCCGGGAACATAGTTGTGCAGTTCCCATTTGTCGGCAACGAGTTGTTTCATCTCTGCTTTGATGGACTCGTCTTGTCCGCAGAACCATATCTTAACCATGATCTGCTCCGAATAAGACTCCGAGTGAACGGAAACTTTCCTTAGATATGTTTATCTCACTGTTGATCGCACTGCCTGTCCTAACGCATTGATGTATATAGTCTCTTTCCAAAGCTGCCTGTCTGATAAATATCTGTCTGTCAGGTGCGAACAGAGGACTGATCTCTGCTTTGTTTATCTTGTGGACTTCAGTATTATCGATTATGCCGGCTTCAATGAGCCATCTGATATATGCGTTGATCTGACCTGTTGTGCATGTCGCGATAGAGTCCAGTCCTGTTTTGTTTTTCAGCGGATAAAACTCGTCTGCTCTGTTCGTCTCGAAGAACCCGCTCTTGTCTGTGTCGGCAAGTCCAATCGTGTCGAATACAAATGTCTCAAACTTTATAGCCTCGACCTCTTCCCTGACAGGACTGCCGTCAGCGGCTTGCTGCACAGAGATGACTTTTTTCTTGGCACAGTGGACAGGCAGCCGCTGTGTTATATGCGTAAGGAAGTCTGTGCTGAATATGTGCACCCCTGTCGAGCCCATTCCGTATCTCAGTTTGCCGTTCGGAAGCCTCTCCTGAGCCATCTCCATCGGCAAGTCGGAGTATTCTATGATCCCATTAATGCCGTTTTTTTTGCCGATGACACCGAGCCGCTCTTCCGGATATAACTTTTCAATAACTTTAGTTGTTACTGACATATTGTTGAGGATGTGGTATCCGATGAATGTTGTATCAGCCATATTGATAAGCGGGTTGTCCACTTGGAAGTAAGACAGATATTGTATGCCGCTGTCTTTGATCTTGTCTAACAGTCCTGTCTTCATCAGAGCGGTCAGTATGCCGCCGTGACCGTCAGGATTGCGGAACAGTCTGTGCGGCTCTGACAGTATCAATTTGCCGTCTGATGTTACTGCCGGCAGCATACCTTGTCGGAAGAATGTAACATTCCTGCTGTCTAATCCCCAATAATCATGCTTTGAGAAAAAATTCACAGTGTCATCATAGTTAGTATCACTGGTCATGATATACCACTGCATCTGTTTGCTGTAGTATTCGGAGTAGTATCTGATCTTCTCTGCAAATATCTGAAACAGCGGTTTCTTCGTTATCGGTGAGATGGGGAAACATCCTTTGGGGTATTCATAGTCAAGCCGAGATGCCTGCCCTCCTGCAACAGTGAGGAATGCAACCTTGCCTTCGGAGAGTGCTTTCGCTCCGAGCTGACGCATTGTGCGGCTTTGAGACAGATTGCCGGTCGGATAATATTCTGCAGTGCTGAATGTAACCGCTTCTTGTGCATTGCTTTGGCTGCTTGCTGCGTTATAATATGCACACAACTGCTCCCAATTCACCGACTGCAGATCAGCGATAAGTGCATCTTTATCCTTATCGGTTAATGTCTCCCAAAATGCGAAGATATGCGGATTATCCTTGCTTATACTGTCGATCAGCTGCTGTTCAGAAGCGTTTCTGCCAACTGTCTTGTTAGTTTTGCCCAATCGTTACTCCTGCTTTTCTTTCCTGATATATGACAGTATATCGTTAATCTTGTTTTTGACATCCTGCACAGAAGACATCTCTTCCTGCTGCTTTGTTTCGGCTTTGAGTAGGATGTTTCGTGCACCTTTTATCGTCATACCGTCTTCGTAGAGCAGAGTCTTGATTCTTTTGATCACTTCTATCTGGTCTTTGGTATATATACGATGACCATAATCGGTTTTCAGCGGCGTAATCTGGGGAAACTCTTTCTCCCAATATCGCAGCACTGATGTTGCTACATCAAGCATTTTAGCTACATCGCCTATTGTATAGAATTTTATTTTGCCTGCGTTTTCATTCTGATTTTGCGGATCACTCATGTTATTTCCTTGAAGAATATCATTCCCAATGTTCGTATTTCTCTTTGCGGCACAGCAGCCGTTTAATTGAGTCTTTAATATCTGCTTTTTCATAGATAATGCGGTATAACTCTTCTGTCAGAGGCATCTCGACACCGAGTGTCCGTGCATAGTTATAGACCGACTTGCAGTTCTTCACTCCTTCTGCTACCATATTCATTGAGCTGATGATGTCATCGATCTTCTCACCGTGTCCGAGGTGTTCTCCGACATATCGGTTGCGCGAGTGACGGCTCATACATGTGACGATGAGGTCTCCGATACCGGCCAATCCGGAGAATGTCTGT
>JAFYAI010000001.1 GCA_017540815.1 Spirochaetales bacterium | reverse complement strand
GCCGATGTAATCTTTTATCTGCTCCTGCTGTCCATATCAGAGCATTGGCCGTTTGATCTGACATATCTTATCTGTGCGGTCAGCGTCTGTCTCGCCACGCTGTTTTATGCAGTGGCGATATTCGGCAGCAGGGAATGGGGCGGACTGGTCAGCATCGTTCAGTTCATTTCTTATATCTTCTTATACGGCACGCTTCAGGCAGAAGACTACGCCCTGCTCATAGGCAGTATCGGATTATTCGCAGTCATCGTTCTCCTGATGTTCATCACACGCAAGATCGACTGGTATGAATTGGACAAGAAAGATAAGGCGGAGTGAGATGTCTGTCAGACAGCGGTATCGGATATGACACAGGATATGCCAGAGTCCCGCTTGTCTGTCAGTCCGATATATACGACTTGTGCTATGGCAGTCCGACTGCTCGCCCTAACGCAGATATGGGTTATCGGGCGTGTCAGAATGCTCTCACACGGACAGACGATGCAGCAGGCAATGTCGGATGCGGCACGGGAGCAACTGTCGGCAAACTCTATGGTATTGAGAGAGCAGACAAGAGTGGTTTCGGCTGGCATGCAGTCAGGCTCGGCAAACTCACGATCGCTGCTGTTGTCTGTGTCAATGCTCTGGGCGATATATACAGCAGCAAATCAGGTGAGAAAATCGCAGGACTCAGGTCAGCCGACAGAACAGGATACACCGACACGGTAGAATCATTCTGTCAGACTCAGCCTGACAATCTGTTCACAGGCAACACGACTATCGGAGCGATCATCACAAATGCGTCATTTGACAAAGCACAATTGTGCAAGATTGCAAATATGGCTGCTCAAGGATACGCACGCTGCATTCGGCCGGTCGGAACAATGGCGGATAGTGACACAATCTATGCGGCAGGCACCGGTGGGATCAAAGCAGACATTAATCTTGTAGGGATGCTCTCTGCCGAAGTCATGGCTGCTGCAATCGGTAATGCCATCGAAACCTCACGCATCAGCGAAGAAGAATTCATGGCGAATATCGTGAGATTGTGATATGATCTGGCTGTCCAAATCTATCGGACTCCATAAAGTCGGCAATGCCGTTCGGCTTTCGTTCACACCAACTGTAATATATGCAGTATTGGCATTACTCGTCACTGTGCCTGCCTGATTAATGGTCTGCTCATAAGGACAGCCGATAAGCATCATAATACCGACTGTCATTAGAATCGCTAATATTTCATGACAATATTTCATAATCGTCTCCTTGTATTTTGATACAGCAATCTTTACAGTTTTCGCATTGGACGACCAATAGCAGACTCTTGACTAGGATGCAAGGCAATGCGTGCACCTGTAGAGAAGTCTTGAGCCTTTATATACCAACCATCCGTTTCATTGGATGGCAAAGGCGGCCAATTAAAACTTGATGACCAGTATTTAGCATCCTTTATTAAGATAGCATCATGTCCTGCAGCGACAAGAGTCTCCAATGTCTCATTAATCTGACTTTTTAATGTATAAATCTGATCCAGTTCATTTATTGCAGGGAGATACCAGCCACCGCCCAATTCTGTCATGTTATTAGCATAGTTATGTGGATAATACCAACCTCCGCCTATCTGATGCTCTTCTATTCCTCGAGTCAACATATCACTTAATATTCCCCAATTGACACTGCCGTCATGATCAGTCGTATTTGCAGATCTTTCTTCATCAGCAACAGTTGAGTTACGATCACACCACGGGACAACATTATCTTCTTTTACATACAGTATCTTCAGCGGCTTACCGAACTCAGTTGTCTCTATCACTACACCTACAGGGGTTTTATCTGCTATAATATCAGTAGAATAAGTACCGTCCTCGTAATATACTGTCTTGCAAACTTCTGCCGAAAGCCGAAAAGATGCATACAGTGTCATATAACGTTCCGCCACAAAAGGAAAGCTATCAGGTAGTTCATCTTTCCAAATTTCAGTTGCGTGTCCATAATCATCGATATACTGTATGCCTTCGCCATTAGGTTTGCTAAAGTATCCATCAAAATAATAACCTTCTTTCGATGGCATGACTGTCAAATCGGGCAATTTGCTGTTATATACCGCATCGAGTGTCAAGTCTCCGCTGACATCACCGTCGTTGGACAGAGTGATGACATAGTGGTTTGTTTTCCACTGTGCATATAACCATACCTTTGTTCCATCGTTGCCCAATTCTGAAATCTGTTCTTCATCAGTATATGCTTTGCCTGTACCGTCTGCCTTATCATTCCATCCGTTAAATGATATGTAGTCATTCCAGGAGAAGAATGTGCAAGCCGGCAAATTTGCAATCTCATCGACATAGTATGTCTGAGGATCCATCCATCCGGACTCACCATTGTTATGAAAGTATACTGTATATGTATGATGTCTCCACTGTGCATACAGTGTTACCGTCTCGCCATCTGCACCTATTCCTGAGACTGACTGTCCGTCAGCATATATATTGCCGCTGCCGTCAGCCTTGTCATTCCAGCCGATAAATGTATAGTATTTTCTTGTAAATGGGCATGCCATCAAATCGGCAGTCTCATCAACACAGATTGCCTGATCTGTCATAGTACTTGTTCCATCATTGGCATCAAAGACAACTGTGTATGTATGGTGTCTCCACTGAGCATACAGTGTTACCGCCTCGCCATCTGCCCCTATTCCTGAGACGGTCTGTCCAGCAGTATATGCATTGCCTGTGCCGTCAGCCCTGTCATTCCAGCCGACAAATGAGTGATACTCCCTTGTGAACTCACAATCAGGCAAAACTGCCGGTTCAACAATATCGACTGTCAGATCTGCCATATCTCCTGTCCCGCCATTGGGATCAAATATAACCTTGTATGAATGAAAATACCGCACTGTTCGCACATAGCCATCAACTCGCAGGGTAGCTCTTTGTTCACCGTCAGAGAATAGCTGTACCCAGCGATAGTTTTTCCCATCAGCAGAAGACGACTGATACCACGATCTGTTTCCATCAACATCATCTATAAGGTCAGCATCAAATCCGGCATCTTTCAATAACCGCAATGCAGTGTTAATCTCATCTTTACACTGATATATTGCATTGAGCTCATTTTTGGCAGGCATATACCATCCGCCGCCAAGACTGCTTGCATACTCAAATGCAGGATAGCTGCCCGGATCATCTTCATCCGTAACATCTTTACAGATTACTGCCCAGTTGTCGAAGCCGTCATCGAGACTCGTATTGAACTCTTTGCCGTAATAGCCATCAGAGCCATATTTTGCCCAAACCAAAGATTTGTCGCTTTGTTTAAGATTCATAATCTTGAGCGGTATACCGTCGCTGTCTGTCACAATAGCTATGCCGACGGGAGTCTTGCCGGCAGCAACAGCAGAACCGAATGTGCCATCGCTGAAACAAATGATGTTTGGAGCCCATCTCGCCCAAAGCGTTACATTATCATCTTTGTCTCCGGCATTCCAGCCTGTTATCAGACTGCCGTCAGTACTTGCATCGAACCAACCGATGAATGTGTAACCGACCACGGCTATATCACTTAACACAACCGAGTCTGCTTCTTTAAATGCCGTTTGATTGGGATTTAATGCGTTTTTGGTATTCCTATACTCGATAGTATGCGATTCATGCTCAATGAAGAATGCGTACAAAATCGGATTGTCATCATCGACAGTCCACTTCTCTGCTGCTGCTTTACCCTCCTTGTCGATAAACTTCTTGCCATGACCATCCGACTCGGTAAAATATCCTCTAAAGTCATATCCTTTTTTTGACGGCAATGCACTCAGATTAGGCAGCACACTGTCATATACCGCATCGAGTGTCAAGTCGCCTTTGACATCACCGTCGTTGGACAGAGTGATGACATAGTGATTTGGTTTCCACTGAGCAAACAGTACTATATCAGCACTTGCATCCGAGATTGCCGCCTTATCGGCATAGACCGTTCCACTGCCATCGACTGCATCATTCCAATGAGTGAATGTGTAGCCAGTCTTAACGAATGTGTTGGCAGACAATGTGATACTGTCACCTTTATCGGCGGTGAGATCAACCATCATGCCTGTTCCGCCGTTTGGATTGAATCTGACTGTATAAACAGTCGGCATAATGATAATATCTGAAGATGAATCACTCGAATCATCGCTGCACGATGCAGATGAGCTGTCTGACGAACTCGAATTGTCATCATCTGATGATGAATCACTCGATTGTTCTGCGGCTGCTGCTGTCGGATTACTGCTCTCTGTGCTATTGTCGCATCCGACAAATATGCTTAATCCCAATAACAGCAGAACTGCCAATAATGTTTTGTAGAACTTCATTAAAATCTCCTTGTAAAATATTAATATAAAAAACCGCACAATAAGTGCGTTAAGCACATGCTTATATAATCAGACTCAGAGCATAATACGCCCTTAGCGATGCGATGCGTACTAATCATAAATGCTCCTAAGATAGATTAATATATAATATGCGGTATTTGATAGAATTTGTCAAGCAAAATTTTAAAAAACACATTTTTTGTAATCAGAGATTATTTTTCGCAGATAATACAAATTCCGCAATATATCATTTGACATTATACAAAAAAAGCGATAAACTACAGATAATGAGCAATAAAGTCGCATATCGTAACTCTTGAGCGATCACGGTTTGAGACTTGTAATCAAGGAGCCGCTGCTATGACTAAATCTAATCTTCTTGAACAGCTTACAGACGGGATAAAATCATTCTCGGAAGAAGATCAGGCTCTGATACAGCAGGCTTATCAGTTATCGGAGACAAAACACGCAGGTCAGAAGCGGGCTTCCGGTGAGGAATACATCATTCATCCTATCAATGTTGCTCTCAATCTGCTGTCGCTTGGCGGTGACCGTGATATGATTATCGCCGGACTAAGCACCGTTTATCCGAAAAGCTGGAAGTCCGAGAACAAATTTACCGCCGAATCAATAAATGTCTCATTTATGATACCTGTTGATTCTTACAAAAAAACCGAACGTAGTGTCAAATACGCATTACTGTTTCTGATCATTCCGTTCATCGCATTACTGATCAGCGAAATATTCTCCAAAGTCAGGATTCATCCCATTCAGTATTGTCTTATCGGTTTTGCCGATGTAATCTTTTATCTGCTCCTGCT
>JAFYAI010000142.1 GCA_017540815.1 Spirochaetales bacterium | reverse complement strand
TGCTTCATTATCCACAGCCTGGCTTTTTATTAAACACTTGCTTGTACTTCGTAAACAAAATACTTAATTGACAGTTATAAAAACTCTAAATTAACAGAGTCCCTACACTTCTTTACATTAGCCTTTTTCAAAGATCTGTTCAGTTACTTTGCTTTCGCTCTGCTAACTGTTTACATTGTTTATCATATCATATCTTTTCGCCTTTGTCAAGTACTTTTTTACTTATTCAGTAAAAAATTATCGGTAAAAAAACTTCCGTTTTTTTATCATCATTTGATAAGAGTTTATCATAAACTCACATTCCTTATCGGTATAACCGAGAAGAACTTAACTAAAAATATGATATTAAGGTCAAACGCTTCATCACCTACTAATCAGAAGCTCCCTTACATCACAGCCGTTATCGCTACAATGCGACGAGGAATTTAACATATTTTGAGACAGATGTCAAGAGAAATTTGCAAAAAAATGAGATTTTGCATCTGCAAAATCTCATTTTTTTAATTATGAATTATGAATTATGAATTGTTTAATTGCTTAACGCCATCGGACCTGACCGCATAAATTCTTTGACTCCGTAGGGCTTGAGATTTTCTATAATATTGTCAATCTCACTGCACTGACCGGTAAACTCGGCGATGATCTCTTTGGGAGTCATGCCGACGATACGCCCTTTGAATACATCCACCACACGCATAAGAGACTCTTCGCTGTCAACTTTACGCCGCACACGGATCAGAGCCAACTCACGCTCAATCTTGTCTTTCTCATCAATAAGACTGACTTTGATAACATCGATAAGTTTATTCATTTGTTTGAGGATCTGCTCGATAAGCTCTTCTTCAGCATCGAATGTTATAATCATTCGCGAAGTATCAGCCTGCTCAGACGGGCCAACAGTCAGAGTTGTAATATTGTAACCTCGTCCGGTGATCACCTGAGACACTTTCGCCAAAACACCGTGCTTATTCTCGACAATAAGAGATACGATATATTTCATCTTGCTGACTCCTTATTCACCGGTTTGCCGTTTGCCAAGATCTGATCAAGACTGCTGCCTGCCGGCACCATTGGCCAGACATTCTCTTTGCGTTCAGTAATAATGTCTATAATCGTCGGGACATTCTCACGCTGCAGAGCATCACAGAGAGCCTTATCCAGCTCATCTTCGTTAGTAACCCGAATACCAACAGCCCCGTAAGACTCGGCAAGCCGAACAAAATCAGGTATAAAAAGGCGGCACTCATTCTCAGCAGACTTACACTCCGACGGATGCTTATGACAGTTCATAAGGCAAACAGCCTCAAAGCGACCGTCATTCGCCATATCCTGCAGCTGCCGAACCATTCCGAGGAAGCCGTTATTGAGGATAAGTATTATTATCGGAAGCCTGTTAATAACAGCCGTTGCCAATTCCTGGATATTCATCTGAATAGAGCCGTCACCGCTGATGCAGACAACTTTCTTATCGCGATTAGCCAGTTGAGCACCGACAGACGCAGGCAGTCCGAACCCCATCGTGCCGAAACCGCCGGAAGTAATGAAACTCCTCGGACGGCTAAACTGATACAGCAGAGCCGACCACATCTGGTGCTGACCTACATCCGTTACGATTATCGCATTCTCTAATGAAGAAACACGGTTATTCAGCACATCAAACACATCATAAGCACTTACACGGCTGCCGCCGGTAACTTTCTGCACTGTGGAGTTGTTCTTCAGTTCATCTATATACTCCATCCAATCACTGTGCTTCTGTGCGGCAAGCAATGGCAGCATATCATTAAGGACATTACGCAGGTCACCTACGATCGGCACATCAACAGTCACATTCTTACTGATAGTTGCCGTATCTACATCGATGTGTATAATCTTCGCATTCGGAGCAAATGACTCCAGCCGCCCTGTCGCCCTATCGTCGAAACGCGAACCGCACGCAATTATAAGATCACATTCCTGTATCGCCAGATTTGCTGCGATAGTGCCGTGCATTCCGTGCATTCCAAGGAAATACGGCGAATCAAAAGGCACAACTCCGAGACCGTTTAGAGTCGAAGTTGCAGGCATATCACATTTATACAACATCTCGTTAATCTGCTCGGAGGCATCAGAGATCACCGCTCCTCCGCCGACGATGACTACAGGTCGTTTCGACTCGGCGATCATATCGGCAGCACGCCGCAGTTGATTTGGGTGCCCGTACAGATGAGGCTTGTAGCCTCGGATCTTAATCGGGAAGTCATAATCAAACTCACAACTGCCGACGATAGCATCTTTCGGCAGATCGATAAGCACCGGTCCGGGTCTCCCTGTCGAAGCGATATAGAAAGAATGTTTAAGCACCGACGCAAGCTCAGTTACATCAGAGACCAGATAATTATGCTTGGTTATGCCATTAGTTATGCCTGTAATATCCGCTTCCTGAAATGCGTCTACACCGATCATCGTCGTCTGCACCTGACCTGTCATACATATCACCGGCGACGAATCGAAGTTAGCAGTCGCAAGTCCTGTTACCGTATTCGTAGCCCCGGGACCTGATGTTACCAGCACTACTCCCGGCTTGCCGGTACTGCGGGCATACCCGTCTGCGGCATGGACTGCCGCCTGTTCATGACGAGTCAGTATCAGCTTTATCTCAGGATGACGATACAGTTCATCGAAGATCGGCACAACTGATGCACCGGGATAGCCGAAAACAGTATCGACTCCCTCGGCAAGCAGTGCCTGTATAATAATCTGTGCTCCTGTCAATACACTCATAATCAGCCTCAAATTCTTATAATAAAAAAGGCTATCCGGTGGGATAGCCTTAACACATCACATTAACACAATCCCAACATCATATCTGCGAAACGACCACCACGACTTTAACACTGACGACATTGAAACTGTTCATAACACTAATCCTTAATATCATATCTCATTCCGAGCAAATGCGGAATAACATCTGTCTCATTATACAACATTCTATCAGAATGTCAAGAAAAATCTTTAATGGCATCACCTATTACCTTAATGCCTTTTTCGATATTCTCAAGTGATGAGCCGGAATAACTGAACCTCAGATGCTTGTCACCTTCAACAGGATCAACATGGAACGGCTCGCCAGTTACGAATGCCACATTATTCTTGATAGTCTTCTTGAATAACGCATCGCCGCTTATGCCATTCGGCAGATCAACATACAGGAAGAATCCGCCATTCGGGTTAGTCGCTTTGCAAGTCGGCATATATTTGGCGATACATTCTACCATGAAGTCTTTCTTTTCCTTATAGATAGCTCGCATTTTCGTCAGATAGTTATCGATCACACCGCTGTTGAGGTAGTCGCACGCAAGGACCTGACCGAATGCGGAAGAACAGGCATCAACTGACTGCTTCGCAATGCTGGCTTTGCCGATAAGCTGTTCATCTCCAAATACCCATCCCAATCGGAATCCGGGGCACAGCACCTTAGAGAAACTGCCTGAGTAAACGATCGGGGCTTCATTGCCGTAAGACTTGATCGGTCGATAATCATCTGCATTCCCAGAGAAATACAAATCACCGTAAGGATCATCTTCCAAAATGACAAGTTCGTATTTTTTGGATATTTCATATAATCTCCTGCGTTTTGCCTGACTCATCGTTACGCCGGCAGGATTCTGGAAATTCGGTATTGTATAGAAGAACTTAGGCTTGCGGTTCTCTTTAATCAGACGGTTTAATGTGCTCTCCAACACATCAAGGTTTACACCGTCAGACTCCAGTGGCACACCGACAAGCTCTGCCTGATTGGACAGAAATGAAGCCATCGCTCCGATGAAACTCGGCTCTTCAACGAGCACAACATCACCGGCTGAAACCAACACTTTGGAGATAAGATATATTCCCTGCTGACCGCCGGTCGTGACCATAATCTTCTGACCTTCAGGATTTAACTTTTTTAAGTTAATCATTCTGTTTTTAATCGCTTCAATGAGCGGCGGATAACCGTCAGTTGTGCCATACTGCATAGCCACTGCCATTTTCTTGTTATCCCAGCCATTTATAATATTGCGTATATCGTCGAATGGAAAATTCGCAGAGTCAGGCGAACCGCCGCCGAAAGAGATAACACCGTCCATCGCAGCATATTTCATCAACTCTCGAATTTTTGATGCTTTCATCTTGGAAGCAGATACTGAAAAGATTGATTCATAATCCATGTTGCACTCCATAAAAAATTTGATAATAATATTATAACAAAAAAAATGAGATTTTACAAATGTAATATCTCATTTTTTTTACAATTATAAATTGTCAGTAGCTTTCATGGAATGTTCTGCTGATAACTTCTTTCTGCTGCTCAGGTGTCAACTTAACGAAGTTAACTGCATAGCCGGACACACGCACTGTCAGCTGCGGATAATTCTCAGGATGCTCCATCGCATCAAGCAGAGTCTCACGATTAAGGATGTTGATATTCAGGTGATGCCCTCCGTATCGGAAGTAAGCATCCAGCAGTGAAGCAAGGTTATTGACTTTCTCTTCGTCAGAGTCCCCCAATGCTGACGGGATCATAGAGAAAGTATTGGATATACCATCCATCGCATGCTGATACGGCAGCTTAGCCACAGACTGCAGTGATGCAGCCGCACCGAGTTTATCACGACCGTGCATAGGATTAGCTCCCGGAGCAAACGGCACTCCGGCGGCTCGTCCGTCAGGAGTTGCACCTGTTTTCTTACCATATACAACATTCGATGTGATCGTAAGAACTGATGTCGTCGGCAGAGCATTTCTGTAAGTCTGCTGTTTACGGATCTTATTCATAAACCGCTCAATAACATCATAAGCGATATGATCTACCCTGTCATCGTTGTTGCCGTATTTTGGGAAGTCTCCCTCTGTCTCATATCCGACAGCCAAACCGTCCTCATCACGGATAACTTTGACCTTGGCATACTTGATAGCAGACAGCGAGTCTGCTACAACTGACAGTCCGGCGATACCGGTAGCCATCGTTCGCAGAATGTCTTTATCATGCAGAGCCATCTGCAGAGACTCATACGCATACTTGTCATGATTATAATGGATGATATTCAGAGTGCGGATATACAATGCAGCCAGCCAACTGAGTACACGGTCGTATTTCTCCATAACCTCATCGTAATCAAGATACTCCGAAGTAATAGGCTCAAACCGCGGAGAAACCTGCACTTTCAGCCGCTCATCGACACCACCGTTAATCGCATAGAGCAATGCTTTAGCAAGATTGGCTCTTGCTCCGAAGAACTGCATCTGCTTGCCGACTTTCATAGCCGATACACAGCACGCAATCGCATAGTCATCACCATAATACTGACGCATAAGGTCATCACTCTCATACTGGATCGCAGAAGTCTCTATCGATACCTTAGTACAGAATGTCTTGAAGTTGCGCGGAAGACGAGCAGACCACAAGACTGTCAGGTTCGGCTCCGGAGCCGGTCCGAGATTCTGCAGCGTATGCAGGAATCGGAAGCTGTTCTTAGTAACAAACGATCGTCCGTCGAAACACATACCGGCGATGGACTCTGTTACCCATGTCGGGTCACCGGAGAACAGCTCATTATATTCAGGTGTTCGCAGGAATTTCACAATTCGCAG
>JAFYAI010000141.1 GCA_017540815.1 Spirochaetales bacterium | reverse complement strand
TTGCTTTCGTCCTTTCGATCCAAGACTGCAGTTCTGCCGTGCTGTAGCATTTATCAAGAGACAGCACAGGGATGGCGTGATTGCTTTCAGGCAGAGTATTGTCTATATCAGAGCCGACTCGCGATGTCGGAGAGTTCTTGTCTTTGTATTGAGGGAACTCTCGTTCTAATTCGGCTAATTTGTTATACAGAGTGTCGTATTCCAGATCCGTCATTATGGGATTGGAGTCCACATAATACGCCTTGTCAGCTTTATTGATTACTGATATTAGCTGCTGAATTTTTATCTGTGCATCGTTTGCGGTCATATTGTTCCTCGAATGTCATTTGTCATATCTTGAGATGGAATATATGTTCCATTGTTATGATTCAATGCCGGTATATCTGTTGTAATGTCTTTTGATGGAACATATGTTCCATCAGTATCTTGCTGATCTGCATCTTGCAGATGATTTCCTATGCTGTGATTATCTTTAATGCTGTTATCATTTTCGTTTTGTTCATCTTCTGTATCGAAATATTCATATAGATCTTCTTCTGTTACTTCTTCAGATGGAACATATGTTCCATCTATATCATCTTCATTCCCAAAGAATTCTTCCGTATGAATGTAGCATGTCTCAGGCATAGGTCCTTCATTCCAGAAGTAGAAACTTTTGACCGATGTACAATCGTATCCTGCCAATAATCCGGAATTATTACATACTCGCCGCAGGATCATATTATCCGGCACACTGATCGGCGTATTGTAATTCTTAGACGACTGTTTCATATAGTTGCACCAGATAAGAGCTGCTGTTCCTTCGCTTGCCAGCAGAATAGGGTGGTTGGAGTCCATACCGACCCAAGTTACGGTGACTTCCCTGTCATTATATCCGACGAATACGCCGTCTTTGTAGTCTTGTGTTGTGCCTGACTTGCCGTAAGCAGGAATGTTGAATCCTGTCTTGTATGCTGCTCCATATCCTGTTCCGCCCTTCTCAAAAACGCTTCGCATCATCTGAACGATCTCATACGCTACGGCTTTGTCTATCAGCTGAGTGGGCTTGCGGTATTTGACCGGATATAAGTCGTTGAAGTATGGGTTGTATTCACGCTCACAGTCGTAGTAGACTGTTCCTTTGACATCGTATATTTTGCGGATAGTGATCGGATAAACTGTGCTGCCCAGTCTGGGAAAGATGCAGTAAGCCGTCGCCAGCTCAAGTGCTGACATTTCGCATGTTCCCAATGCAAGCGAAAGAACTTCCGGAACGCGTTTGGCATTTTTTTCGTCAGTCAGGAATGATGCCTGACGGAACATTTGAGCTACATCATGTATAGGCAGCTCATTCATAATCTTAATCGGTATTGTGTTCAGAGATGTTTTGAGTGCATCATAGACTGTTATCATATCATTAGATGCTTTGCCGCTGTAATTCTTAGGAGTATAGTTCCGTCCGTTGACTTTGTAAGTGATTATCTCGTCTTTGAATTTGCTGAACGGATGAATGAGTTTTTCATTCAGTGCAAATGCGTAGACAAACGGCTTCGCCGATGAACCGATCGATCGTTTGGCATACAGAGCTCTGTTGAACTGGTTGGCGAAAGAATATCCCGATCCGCCGACAAGAGCCAGCACTTCACCTGTGCGGAAATCAATGCTTGCCAGCGAAGTTTCCACATCTTTTCGCAGGGATTCTTCTGTATAATACTGATCGTCGAGTTTGAGTTTCTGTGCTCTGTCAAATATTTTTTTCCGAATGTGCCTGATCTCAGACTTGACGGTGTTTTCCGCTAATGTCTGCTTCTCAAGGTCAAATGTCGTCTCTACGATGAGTCCGCCTTCCGTGATCTTGTCGTAGCGGAACTCCCTCTCCAGAATTTGGCGGATATATTCCGTCAGATATGCCGAGTTGTTGATCTCTGTTTTCCAAAATGACTGATTATTGACAGTATTGATATTCTCGAAGTTCCGCCAAAATCTGTTTGTCTCCAAAGTAATTGTCTGTGAGTCTATCATTCCTGCTGCTGCGAACTGATTCAGCACAAGCTGCTGGACTTTGCGGGCATTATCTTTGTTTTTGATCGGAGAGTATCGCTCCGGCGAACGGTTCATACCGATAAACAGTGCTGCCTCGGCAATCGTCAGCTCATTGACATTCTTGCCGAAGTAAAAGTCAGCCGCATCCTGCACGCCATAGACTCCGTGGCCCAGATAGATAGAGTTGAGATATATCGTGAGTATCTCATTCTTGGTGAAACGCCGCTCCAGCTCGATCGTGCAGAATATCTCATATATCTTACGCTTAACAGAACGCTCCTGCCGAGTAAAGAGAATCTTCGCCAGCTGCTGAGATATAGTCGAACCTCCGGCAGAATGTCCCATTGTGATGATATTATTGATTACACCGACGGCAAATCTCGGAATGTTTATCCCGCGGTGCGAGTAGAACTGCTGATCCTCGATCATGACGAAACCGCGAGAGAGAAAGTAAGGTATATCCCTAAGTGTCGCCAGCTGCCTTCTGGAATGAGAATATTTAGCTATGACCGCTCCGTTCCTGTCGTAGAAATAAGTATCCCGTTTGGCGATCTTGTTTATATCGTCAAGCGGATCTTTTTCTTCGCCGAATGAGACATCAGTTGAGGTGCTTTTATTCAGATCCTTGGAGAATTGCTCTATTTTTTCAAAGATCGCATTTTTCCCGGCAGCGAATTCCTTATGCACCGCAGCGATATATGCCGCAGCGATTGTCCAGCTTGTGGCGATTATTGCTATCAGAATGAAAAGCAGAATTAAAGCAACGCGAAATATTTTCTTCATTAATAATACTCACATTAGAGTTGGCGAATCTGACAACTATAATGTGAGTATTGTAACATATTTTCGGGATATGTCAAAGAATTTTCAATAAAAAACAAAGATATTTTCGCAAACGAAAATATCTTTGTTTTTTATTGAAAATTTCCTCCTTTTTTGATATAATCTTCTCCACACGGAGGCTCTATTATGGAAAAGATTCTTGTTTTGGATTTTGGCGGGCAGTACGCACATCTGATTGCCAAACGCATTAGACATCTCGGCTATTATTCTGAGATAACGCTGCCGAGCACGCCTGTTGATGATCCGATATTTACCGATGTTCGCGGCATTGTGCTGTCAGGCGGACCGTCATCAGTCTATGATGAGAAAGTTCCTGAGTTCAACGAAAAAGTCCTGTCGCTTGATGTGCCTATTCTCGGACTGTGCTACGGTCATCAGCTGATGAATAAGGTCTGCGGCGGAGATGTGAAGTCTGCTAAGGTCGGCGAATACGGCTTCGCTGTGCTGAATAAAGTCGCCGAATCACCGCTGTTTGACGGGATAGACCTGCCGGCTCAGGTATGGATGAGTCACAGCGATGAGGTAACTGAGATAGGTGATGGGTTTGAGATCGCTGCTTCGACTAAGGACTGCAAGTATGCCGTAGTGCAGAATCT
This sequence comes from Spirochaetales bacterium, assembly GCA_017540815.1. GTDB lineage: Bacteria > Spirochaetota > GWE2-31-10 > GWE2-31-10 > MWDO01 > RGIG6909. The sequence goes on along the minus strand of JAFYAI010000141.1, from coordinate 2,910 downwards.
GCAGCGGAAGATGTTCGGCATACAGTGCCATATCGAGGTTAATGATACGCCGATTGGTGATGATATTTTTGCCAACTTTATTCGGCTGACAGGTATGCAGGTCAACTGGGATCAGGATAAGGTTTTAAATACAATTATGGAGTCTGTCAAGGTGCAGGCTAAGGATAAGAAGGTGCTGCTGTTCCTCTCAGGCGGAGTTGATTCGACTGTTGCATTCGCACTGCTTAACAAGGCTTTGGGGCAGGATAGAGTATTGGGACTGCATATCGATAACGGTTTTATGCGGCAGGATGAGAGTAAGCATGTCTGTGATACTTATCGAAGTTTCGGTTTCACCAATTTCATCGCTGAGGATGCGTCTGAGACATTCCTCAATGCTGTAGCCGGACTAACCGATCCGCAGGCAAAGCGTAAGGCTGTCGGAGAGACATTTATCACCGTGCGTGATCAGGTTGTCGCTAAGCTCAATCTTGACGAAGATCAGTGGATGCTTGCACAAGGCACGCTCTATCCTGATATTATCGAGTCCGGTGGTTCCAAGAATGCGCATGTCATTAAGACTCACCACAACCGCGTTGACGGCATTCAGAAACTTATTGCGAAAGGACTGATCATCGAGCCGCTGAAAGACTTATATAAGGATGAAGTCCGAGTAATGGGCAAGTCGCTGGGATTGTCTGATAAGCTGGTTTATCGGCATCCGTTCCCCGGTCCTGGTATATCTATCAATACGCTGTGTTCCGACGGTGTGTGGACAGCTGACGACGCTAATAACATTCAGGCTGTTAATGATAAACTTGCCAAGATTGACTTGTCGAAATGGACTGACATCCCGGCTAAACTCTACGCTCTGCCGGTGAAGTCTGTTGGGGTGCAGGGGGACTTCCGAACTTACGCTCATCCGGCTGTGCTTGATATGGATGATTTTATCGGAGTAAAATTTGATTGGGACAAGGCGGAGGAGATTTCTTCTCATATTACTAATAATGTCAAAGATGTAAACCGCACAATTGTCAAACTTTTCGATAAGACAGGCGGCAATGCGAGACTGCTCAGAGCATACTGCACGAAGGATCGGCTTGATATGATTCGTGCGGCGGATAAGATTGTGCTCGATACGCTGTATAAATACGATTGGTATAATAAGATCTTCCAGCATCTGACGATATGTCTGCCGTTCGCTTCCGCTGACGGCAAATGCAGTATAGTGCTGCGTCCTGTAGTCTCCGAAGATGTTATGACAGCTCGATTTGCCAAGCTGCCGTATAATATAATGGAAGAAATTGTCGAAAATATCAAAAAAATGGATTTTATTGACGCTTTGTACTATGATATAACTAACAAACCGCCTGCAACATTCGGCTGGGAATAAGATTATTCGGAGTGAGACTTGTATCGTCAGGTTCGACTTGTTGTTGTATGTCTTGCCTTTTCATTTTTGGCACTGAATGCTTTTGCCGCTGTATATAAGGCTATACCGGCTGACAGTTTTGGCAACGGACAGACTGCATTTGGCGATAAGAATGTCTACAAAGTTCAGCTCGTCTTCCAACTTGAGAATAAAAATCAGGCATTTAATGACGGCTGTGCATTTATGGTGACGATCCCCGGATCTGATGATTACCAGAATGTGACAGTTACAAATGTGCAGGGGCTTAATGTTCGCGACTTTTATCGGGATGCTTTTGGCAATGTTGTGCTGCTTTCGCATGATATAGAGCCTCATTCTCTGCCACAGAATGTCAAGATAACTATGAATGTGTCTGTCGGCAGAACTAAAGTCAACAAGTCTATGACTTCCGCAGGCACTCTTGCTGTATCGGAGCTGTTCCGTTCCGGTGAGAATGAACTGACTAAAGCCGAACTGTTCCGTCTTGCGGATGAATACCGCACATTTATCAACAGCAAGGCAATCAAGGCTAAGAATCGCATTTATCAACAGAAAGTGATAGACTTATATCCGATCGAGGATAGTGTATATCATGAGGCTATGGCTGACTTTGCAAAGACTTTGGCGGAGCAGGGGTTTACTGTGATGATGGTCTACGGCTGGCAGATCCCTGAGAAGACTGATTATATAGCACGGGATTTTGCTCTGAAAGTCGTCACTAAAGACTGCGGCGTTGTATTACTTAATAAAACGCTTAGGGAATACTCATCTGACGGCACTCATATTTGGTGGAACTCATTGCCGCCGAAGTTTGTCTCAGAATACGCATATAATTACATATATACTGCTGCCGGAGTGCCGGTTGATGTCGATGGTCAGAAGAAACTGTCCAATATAGTCTCATTCATAGACAGTACTATGTATCTGTCGATCGGCAAAGTGACAGCACAGGGTGCAGATAAGAGATTTTCATCGGGATATGATAAGGTAACTGTGACTGCCAAGTCCAAGAAGCAGCAAAAGATCTTGTCTCTCAAGACGAAACTGTCCAAGTATCCCGATAACTTCGTGATGTTTAAGTTCGACTCTCCGGCAAAGAAGTCAGGATCGGCCGGTTCGGCTCATTCTGCTCAGAATACTGCGATAGCCAAGCCATCTGCTGCTCAGTCTGATAATACGGCTGCTAATCCGTATATCAAATCTATAACATTCTGCAGGAATGTCGATAACGGCAAAGCGATAGGTCCGCAGCAGACATTCCTCGCATCAGATACAGTCTATGTGTTTATCAGTCTGAACTCAACTGCACAGACTAAGAATGTCAGCTATCAGTGGCTAACGCCTTCCGGCAATAATCATTTCAAAAAATCAGCAACCGTTCCGGGAAACTGGTCGAGTTACTATACATATACAAATGCTAACGGTAAAATGGAGAAGGGCGTATGGAAATTCGTTATAACTATAAACGGCATATCAAGATCAGCTTCATTTACGGTGCAGTAATCTGCCTGCTGCTGTCC
>JAFYAI010000140.1 GCA_017540815.1 Spirochaetales bacterium | reverse complement strand
TTGTAGTTGTAGTTGTAGTTGTAGTGCTGGTCGTCGTAGTCGTTCCGAAGAAATCAGCCCACATATCTTCACCATTGCCACTGTCGGCGATAGTAGTCGTAGTCGTTGAAGTCGTAGTAGTAGTTGTTGTCGTAGTTGTGCTGTCCGGAGTCCAGTCAGGATCCATCCAATCATAATGATGTGCCTGCGATTTCACTGTAGTTGTAGTAGTCGCAGGAGCTGCCGTCGTGGTCGTCGTCGGAGCAGGATTCTCTGCTTTGGCAACCTTAGTCGGTTCTTCTTCAGTTTTCTTATTATCTTTCTTCGCTTCTCTTTTATTATCTTTATTATCTTTGGTATCTTTCTTATTCTTGGCAGACTTACCCTTAGCTTTATTGCTGCTCGGAGCAGGCATACTCTGCCCGGGCTGACTCGCACTGGTAATGGCATCAATGTCAAAATCAAGAGCGGTAAGTCCTATACTCAATGAAATCAAAATAAAAATACTAACAAAAAATCTAAACTTCTTCATCGCTTATTTTTCGACAATTAACTTTATAAAATTTATTTTACACGAAAAATAATTAAAAGAAAATAAATTTGCCGTTTTTTTCGGCTTTTTTAACATTTTTGATATTTCCGTTAAAATCGGTGAGCCGCTCCGATTAATTCTCCATATTTCATATTCATTTCTGACAGATATTTTTCGATTCCTTCATTAATATTGCCGAATATCTCCATTCCGCCGTAAAGCACCCCGGTTCCAACGCCATAAACCGTTGCACCGGCAGCGATCATCTGTATCGCATCTTCCGCAGTCGTTACACCGCCCATACCGATGATCGGAATATCAACAGCGTTATATATATCATAAACACACCTTATCGCCACAGGCAGGATGCCGGGACCGCTTACACCGCCACGCTTATTGGAGACCTTCGGTCGGAATGTATGAATATCGATAAGCATACCGGGACCGACAGTATTGATCGCAGTTATGCCGCTCGCACCGTTATCCTGACAAGTCTTCGCCAAGATACCGATATTCGGGAAGTTCGGTGAGAGTTTGACAAGCACCGGAAGTTTGGTATTGTCACACACGCGGCGGACTATCTGACCTGACAGCTGCGGATTGGCACAGAACGGCAGCCCAAATTCGTCAGAGACATTAGGACATGAGATATTGATCTCTATCGCATCACAGACTTTATCATCTATAAGTGCTGCCGTCTCTCCGAACTCATCGATATTGCCGCTGAATATCGATGCAATAATCACGGCATCAGTATTCTGTCGAACATGACGCAGTTCCTCCATTGTGTCCTCAACACCGATCGATGACAGCCCGACAGCATTGACCAGCCCATGCTCGTACGCCTGTATCACCGGTGTCGGATGCCCCTTGCGGCGGACTTTGGAGATAGACTTGCATGTAATGCCGCCTGCCCCACTCTCAGCCACTCTCGTCATCGATGCACCCGTCACACCGAGTATGCCGCTCGCCAGCACACCGTTCCGCGGAAATGTAATTGAACCGAATTGTATTGTGTTTGACATGATTGATACCTTTTATCTATTATTATATTATTAATATACACCGAATTTCCGATTTCGTCAAGAGGAATTGCAAAAACCACTAGGTTTTGCGAAACAAAACCTAGTGGTTTTTGAGACTTATGATTTTATTATATCCATTATACAAGCAGTCATGCCGCTTTGGTTATAGCGTAAAACACTATTACATATACCAGAAGCAGAATGCCGTTAATAATGATATACGGTGCAAACACGACCGGAACAAGTGAAAATATGATGTGGCTTATCACAAAAATGATGAAAAACACAACTGACAATGCCGCACCATTCACAGCGACACCGCCGGATGACTGAATGCCGAATGCACCTGTCAGCGTCAGAAACACACATAAACCGCTGCCGACTGTCAGCAGCCACTTGTTGGCATCGGCAGAATTGCCGGCATAAAATCCATAACCGACTAACGCTGCTATCGCAAGATTGATTATAACCATTATCCAATTAGGTTTCATAATAACTCCTTATTAACAATTTGGTGGAAGCGGGGGCGGACACAGTGCCACAAGTTTGAGCACTTCGGGAATATTCTCAGCTGTCTGCCAGCCGCTCATACCGGGCTTCCACAGATAAGTCTGCTTTGTTATCTTCTTTTGATTGATTAGCTGCATCAACTCGCCGGTGGTGAACGGACCTGCCGTCTGACCGTCAATCGCTGCATAATATGATGATGCCGGCATTTGCTGATAACCAACAGATCCGACATTCGGGATGTGCATATTGTCAATCGCATAATTCATCGTCTTGACCATCTGTTGTGCAACTGCCATTCCCATACCGAAATCAACAAGTTTATCAATCGAAAACATATTATTGTCACTCATCTTTGTCTCCTATTAAGGTGCAGGCGGCGGCGGCGGAACCTGTGCAAAAATCGACTGTAATTCCGCAACCGTACCGGCATCTGCCCATCCCTGCATACCTGCCCGCCATACTTTCGTCGCACTGTTTATCTGTCCCTGTGCGGCCATAGCTGACAATTCATTCATTCCGTAAGGTCCGAGTGTCTGTCCGTTCACGGCGATGCTAAACTTCACTTCGTTAGACGGCGGCGGTGGTGGCGGCATCATGCCGGACTGCATACCATTCATGCCGTTCATTTGATTCATACCCATATTGGGAGTAGCATTTATCCCACCCATCATGTTATTCATCATACCTGCCATATTAGAGCCTATTGCTCCGCCCATTGCCATACCTGTCATCATCGCAGCAGGATTCAGGCTGCTTCCGCCGCCCATATCCATATTCATAGCACCGTTAGCACCCATCTGACCTAAAGCATTCGCACCGGCGATACCAACTTCTGCCATCTTCTCTGTCTGGAATACACCAAAATTGGCAGATTTGGTTTGATATTCCTGAGCACGTTGATGTTCTTCACGATTAAGCCGTAAAGTCTCTTCCATATTCTCAGCATTGATTTGCTGCATATCCTGCATATTCTGAAGATTGATGGCAGACTGAGCCTTGATAGTCTGACTGGTTATGTCAGCGGTGATCTCTTTGAGAGCCTTATAGCCTTCCGAAGTCTTGTCAATCTCGATCGCATCAATATCCATCGAAGAAACCGTTACACCGAACTCATCAGTCATTCTCGGTTTTACATAACCGTAAACAACATCATTGACCTGTAAAATGCTTCGCTCCAGTTGAACGACTGGTATCTGATTATTAGATGGGATGTTCGTCACGACACCTTTGACATATTTTGTAATACCACTCTTAACTTGATTTTTAAACTCTTCCATATCGAAATTCACCAGTCGATGAAGTTTGATAAATGCCCGATAATCTGTAATCTTAAAAGTAAATGCACCGCGAACAGCAACCGGGACACCGACATCCATCTGACGAGGATCAAACACATCAAAGAATGGCACGCCAAACCGAATCTGATTGACACCTGCCATATTGATGAAGTAAACCTCAGCCTGAAACGGCGTTCCGCCGCCGAAAGCAGCCCCTACAATGCCTGACAGCACAGGGAAGTTTGCTGTCTTTATAGTCTCATCGAAAGGACCTTCGATGAAATCCTGCATTGTGCCGTCTTTCTGCTTATATACAAATACGGCAACCTCGCCGTCCTTGACACGCAAACTCGATCCCCATCTTATACTGTTTTCTCTTTTTGAATCACCGACATCCTGACCTGCCGGTCGCCATTTCCAAATCAAATACTCCGGCTCATCACAGCGGATGACATTGAGCATACCGCCGTCTTTATTTTTATTGCCAAATAATCCCATTTATAATAACCTCCTTATATTTGTTGATTAATGTAGATCTATATCAGCTACTCTAATTTTACATTACCACCCCATCCAATAGAAAAAATCGGTCCAAAAAAATGGATCTCAAGCCATCCTACTATTATTCCGGCTATTATTCCAACTATATTGTTAAAAGCAAATCGTAATCCGATACCTACTCCTATTGCAATCATTATCATAATGAAAAAAGTTATCCACACTTGTATATTTGCCTTCTTTATGACTTTATGTATCGACCTATATATTCTCTCTATATTATCAAATTCCTTAGTTCCTTCAAATGCGAACTCTGCTTTACAATAACAACGATCCAGCAAGAAAAGCCATGCATCCTCTACTATTGTCTTTCTCTTATCATTAAATAATCCTTTTTGTGTTGGTTTATTTATCTCCAACTGAACATTCTCTACAGCATAAAGCATAAGTTCAGTAATATCTTCTACTGTGTTCGGTATCAAAACATTGGAAATATATGAAACCATTGTTTCTTCATTTCCTTGAATTTCCCTTTTTTTATCATATTTACTATATTCATCCGTCACTTGCTTCTCTTCTATTTCTGCAAGTATATCCTTATACATTTGAATTGTTTGTGAAAAAACTTTAACAGTATTGGAGCTTTGTCTCTCAGACAACTCATGTCCGCAGTTAGGACAAAAAGCCGACATTGATGACAAAACCTCTCCGCAGTTAGGACACTTTTTCACAACTCCGTTCCACTCAGCTTTTCTCATATTATCACTCATATTATACTCCTGTGATTATCATCTATTTTGCACATTTTATTTATCTTTATCTGTGAAGTATTGGTTTAGGCCAAGTTGTTTTACTTATAAATGTAAACACTGGGTACCATACTAATAATCCACTTACTATCCCAATTATTCTTCCGCCAAGTATTCCAATAATATTCCCAAAAATAAATCTTAATCCGAAACCAACTCCTATTGCAATAATAGTAGTAACTATAAGCATAATATTTGCTTGTAATTCTCCTCTCTTCATAGCTTTATGTATTGATTTATATAGCCTTGCTATTTTAGCAAACTCCTTAGTTTTGTCAAATGACAGTTTTGCTTTACTATAGCACCTATCCACCATAATCATCCAAGCACTTCTTAACATATCGCTTTTATATGCAGAGCCGTCCATAGAACATTTTGATGCTTCTATCTGTGCATTTCCTACTGCATACAACATAAGTTCGCTTATATTCTCTACAGTATTCGGTATCGGGAATGAAGAGATATATGAAATGATTTTTTTATTCATTTCATCAATTTCTTTATCTCTCTCTTTGTAATCATAATCATCTGCTATTTTTTTTCCAACTATTCCTGCAAATTCGTCTTTCATCCTTTTAATTTTTTCTGAAAACTCTTGGACAGTAATAGAACTTTGCCGCTCCGATAATTCATGCCCACACTCAGGACAGAAAGCAGCCATTGATGATAAAGTAACTCCGCAGTTAGGACACTTTCTGACAATTCCGTCCCATTCTGTCTTTCTTGCATTTTCATCCATATTTATTACTCCTATTATTAGTATTTATTTCTTCTTACACATCATTATTTTATCTTTTTTGCCCCATTATACGGACAAACCTTATAAATATTATGTAAACAAATCTTTCCTTCAAATAAAGTTTCTTCATAATTCCAAAAGAAACAATAATTTGTATGCCTATTAATACAACTGTAATACGCAATACCATCTATTGATTCCTCATCTATTTTTTGTTGTTTTAAGAACTCAGCAACAACTTGTGTAGGGATATAATCAATTAACTCGTTGCCTTTACTACTACATTTTATCAAATCTTCTGCAAATGATTTAACAAACAAATAATCGAAGATGAATTTATTCTGCTTAGAAAAAATTCCAGGTATATCTATTTTGTTACTTCTGTATCTTAGGATAATCGACTTTCCATCAGTATATTGATAATAGACTTTTTTACGACCATCTACAAAACAACGTAAATCAATGACTTTTTTCTCTCCTTTTAAAATCCATTCACTTACAAACATATCATAAACATTGCGGTTAAGGACTTCTGCAACAGCAGTCTTAGGATCTTCTGCACAGTAGAAATATGATATACCAGCGGGACTCATACGATTAGGACTTTTCGCCACTTCATCTGGCGGCGGAGTCATTTCTTCTCTTTCAACAAGTTCATCGTGATGACAATCAAATTGTCTTGCTCTGTAGACTATTTGTTCATTTTTAAGTTCTTTTAGAATGATATTTTTATTTATGTCGATAATATCCCAAATATCATACAAAACAGAAATAGGATTAACATAATTATGGTTAATTATATGATATGGTTTCTTCTGTTTCGGATAATTAAAGAAAAAACGATTGCAGTGACGAACATAGTAACAAAACATTTTCCATTTATCGATAAATAGCTTAGAAACACCTTTTATTGAAAAAGTCTTTAATCTGTAAAACTTGATTCTTGTTTTGGAACACAGAGCTTTAATCAATTGATCATTATCTGTAATCATCCGCATAATATGTTCAATGTAGAATATATTTTGATTAGTATCTTCATAATGATTAATAAAATACGATAACTGACAAGTCCATTTGTCAACATATTCTTTTTTCTCTAACTCTGATGTTTGTAATTTCCAAAGTTCATCTAAATTGACAATATAAATCTTATCTTTAATCCCTTCAAAGAAAAAGTCAATATCATATTTAATCTTTTTCCACAACTTATCAAGTGAGATTACTTTCTCACCGTTATGAGTATGTTTTTCCGAAAAAGAACAATGACCGTCCTCGCCGTTTTCCTGAATATATTCTTTAAGATCAAAATCACGAATACAATCCGCACAAACCCATTTGTCTTCTTTGCTCATTATTTCATTCTTCCTTATTTTATATTAATTAAACACCACAATCTCTCTCTCACTTCAACAAAAGCCAAAGAGAGAATCCTTTTAGTTCCCTATGTCAATAGGGAACTAAAAGTAGTATACTACTTTTAATTTTTTTTGATTTTTTTCGATTGTTTGTAAAAAATGTTGAAAATGAATTAAATAAGAATAAAATTCGTTCTCATTCAAGAACCTCCGCTATTTGAATTCATCACAAAAACCCCGTATCACTAAATGTTGGACCGAGCAGATGAATTCCAATATAGCGAAAAATAACCCATCTACTCCATTTGAGAGATACAAGGGTTTCGCAAAGAGAATCCCTATCAAATGAGAAACGCTATATTGAAACAACTGCTTTCGATGATTGAGGGTCCAATCTCTATCATCAAAATTGTTTCTGTAATTGTATTAAAATGATAAATGATAATTGCGAATTTGTCAAGCGGAAAAATAGAAAAAAAATAAATAATAAAAAATTTTTCTCTTGCAAAATCTGTTTTTTTTTGATAAACTCTTGGCAAATTTAGGATTCAATCCCAAATTTGCCAAGAGTTTCAAGGAGAGCATATGAACTACATTACAAGGCATATCGAAGATGTAATAAGGAAAGCGGAACGAACTTTCAAAGCCGTGCTTGTAACCGGTGCAAGACAAACCGGCAAATCTACTTTATTAAAGACTATGTTTGCTGATAAACGATATATTACATTTGACGATCCATTCGCCGAAGAACAGGCTAAGAATAATCCTGAAATGTTTATGATGTTAAACGAACCTCCTGTGATTCTTGATGAAGTCCAACATGTCGATAATTTGTTTCGCTATATCAAGATGAAATGTGACAACTCTGCCGAATATGGTTTGTTTTGTTTATCAGGTTCGCAGCCTTTTCATCTAATGAAGAAACTCTCCGATTCTTTGGCAGGACGAATTGCGATATTTGAATTAGCCGGCTTATCACTTAGGGAAATCTTATCATCGAAATGCACCACCCCGTTTATCCCGACATTATCCTATATACAAAGCCGTTCGACAGATGCCCACAATCCGGGAAATATTTGGGAACTTATTCACAGGGGCAGCTATCCTGAACTTTATAATGGCGATGTCGATTGGAATACATTCTACGCTTCCTATATCAAAACTTATTTGGAACGGGATGTACGGGAATTAACAGCAGTGCATGATTTGGACACATTCCGCAGATTTATAGTTGCTTGTGCCGTTCGGACAGGACAAATGGTGAATTATTCTAATATTGCAGATGAAATTGGGAAGGATGTCACAACGGTCAAAAATTGGATCTCCATTCTGGAAGCGTTAGGTATAATCTATCTGCTCGAACCATACAAGAACAGTGCATTAAACAGAATTATAAAAACTCCGAAGTTATATTTCCGTGACACAGGATTGGCTTCATATCTGGCTCGATGGCTCACACCTGAAACTTTGGCTGCCGGTGCATTAAACGGAGCATTCTTTGAAACATATATTATATCAGAAATATTAAAAAGTTACTCCAACTGCGGGTTGGATTACAGATACTTTGTATCATACTATCGCGGACGAGATAAGAAAAAAATCACCGCTAACGGAGAAACGCATTTTGCCGAATCGGAAATTGATTTTATCATTGAACAAGACGGCATATTATATCCTATTGAGATCAAGCAAACAAGTCAGGCTGCACCCGAAATGGTTTCGGCATTTCACATTCTCGATCAGATACCTGATAAGAAACGCGGTATGGGAGCAGTGATCTGTATGTGTCCGTCAGTCGGCTCATTATGTGAGAATGTGCTGCAAATCCCATATTGGTATGTATAAACACCTATCAGGATAACAAACACGCTATCATCACGCCGATAGCGATATTTTACTTTAGACATTTGTGGTGTTTTACTTAAGAGATTTGTGATTTCCCCTTCACCTCACACTTCTAACCATTCTGAATCCCAACCCGTCGCCGCTGTCTGTCGCCAATACTACGCCTCTCTGCATCGGAGCAGCGGATGATTCATAACTTGTGCTTTCCGCAAACCAACAGCCGCCTTTCACGATAATGCTTTGCTGACTGCCGAATGGTATAACATCTTCGTAAGCATAATATGTTTCCCGATCATTGGAGTTCCAGCAAAGTTCCATAACATTGCCTGACATATCATATAATCCCAACTCATTGGGGAGTTTGCTTTTTACTTCCTGCGGCTGCTGAACTTCCGACTCCGCTGTCCAGCCTACGGCATCGATCTCATCGCTGCCACTGTACCGATAACCACAGCTTTTGCTGCCACCTATCGCCGCATATTCCCATTCTGCTTCGGTTGGCAGTCTATAGCCGTCAGCCCGGAAATCACATTGTATATCCAGATAATATCCGTCATCAGCATCAGCATCGCTTCGTTCTGCCAAAGTATAACATGGAGTCAGTCCTTCCCGAATACTTCGCTCATTGCAGTAAAGCACTGCATCCCGGAAATCTATCGTCTCCACCGGCAAGTTATCGCCTTGAAAGGCAGAAGGAGAACTTCCTGTTATCTCGTAATATTCCGCCTGAGTCACTTCGTGATCACAGATATAATAGGAAGCAACCGCTACGCGCCGGCAGACATCTTCTCCGCCTTCAAAGTCCTCATGATAATTCACAGTAAAAAATCCACCGGGTATCATCACAAAACCATCCGGGATCTGCTCATTCTCAGCAGACTGTGGCTTAACAGCCATCGGCTTAGCTTCGGCAGTCATCACAGTCATATTCGCAGGAAGTCCTGCCAGATACACATCCTCATCAAGCTGATCATAAGTACCCGGACACTGCTCATTCTTAGTCTTGTCTTTCACGGCACGGCGGACTTCTTTCAGAATGGCGGTAAGCGGTTTAGCCTCGGTAATCTTCTCCGCCAGAATCGGCGTAAACACACCATCTTGAGCAACGCTGCCGCTTTCAGCAGAATACACTATAATAGAGTTTTTAGGCTGTCTCTTCAAAGGCATAAGACCTCTTGACGAAGACCGAGCCGCAGCCGGCAGCGGATTATTTCGGCAGGCATCAAGGACGATAATATTAACTTCACCCTGCATTGATTCTGTCACTTCATGAAGGCTGACTGACCTCGAAGCCGCTCTCCGTTCATCCGGGATGTCAGCATCAACAGGTATCAGATAATTCTCATCGCCAATCTGAATGGCATGACCGCCATAATGAAACAACGCCGTTCCGCCGCTTCGCTTAACAGTATCTTCAAAATCATACAAAGCATCAAGCATCTGCTGTCTTGACAGATTATTCTTTATCGTAACAGAAAACCCCAGTTTTTTTAGCGACTTCGCCAGCAGCTGAGCTTCCGAAACCGGAGTTTTCAGAACACCAAACTGCTTGTAATTACCATTTGCGATCAGCAGAGCATTCTTAGCCTCGCAGAATGCCATACTGACGGATAAAGTTATCATAATGCAGCATAATATTTTCTTCATTTTATAAGACCTCTTATTTGTATCTATATTATAGCAATAAAAAATAAAATAATCAAAGATTATTTTATTTTTCTTCCATTAAATTCTTTTTCGTGATATAATATGATATTATTACATTAAGGACTCTCCATGCAAAGACGACAACTCTCCGACAATATTACACAATATACCATTGGCAAGCCATTGGATACAGGTGCGATTATACTCCGTTCTGATCAATCGGCAGATGACTGCGACCGCATTCCGCATTTCTCGGCAGACAGCGATGATGACAATAATCTGCGGCTAAGCAAGGCTCTGACCGATGACGAAGCAATATACGGTCTGGGCGAGATGCTCGGCGGTCTGAACAAACGCGGACGCAAATACCGCTGCTACAATAATGACGACCCCAATCACACACCTGAGAAGCAGAATCTCTACGGCTCTCATCCTTTTATGATATTCGACGCAGATGAGACTTTCGGGTTATTTATCGATTATCCCGGGGAGATCGTTATCGATGCCGGATTTGACCGACGCGACACTTGCACGATTGAGCTGACTAAGGATGTGCATAACGAAGTCAATACCAATATCTATATAATAGAAGGGAAAAATAAAAGTGAGATTATTCATAACTTTCTGACACTTGTTGGCTCGCCGTTTATGCCGCCTAAGTGGGCATTCGGCTATCAGCAGTCACGCTGGAGTTATCCGACTGCAGATGCGGTGCGTGATATTTGCCGAAAGTTCCGAGAATATGACATTCCGTGTGATGCTGTCTACCTTGATCTGGATTATATGGATGATTACAAAGTATTCACAACTTCGCATGAGCGTTTCGGAGACTTCGCAGCATTTGCCAAAGAACTGCTCGCAGATGGATTTCATCTTGTGCCGATCATCGATCCGGGAGTTAAGGTCGAAGACGGATATGCAGTCTATGAAGAAGGCAAAGCGAATAATTATTTCTGCAAAGAATACGACTATGAAGATAAAAAATCATCAGGTGATGACTTTATCGCCGCTGTCTGGCCGGGGCGCACTGCAATGCCTGATTTCATGAATGCCCAAGTGCGTCAGTGGTGGGCAGATCTCTACAAACAATTCTGCGAGATCGGTGTAAACTCATTCTGGAATGATATGAACGAGCCTGCACTCTTCTTCACGAAGCGTGGCTTGGAAGATCTTTATACAACTTACGATGAAGTGCGGTCACGCACTAATCCGGGTCTGGACTTCTTTGATCTGAAGGACAAAGCGACAGGATTATCCAACAATCGTGAGGATTACAAACGATTCTGTCACGATTGTGACGGTCAGACTGTCTGCCACGATGATGTGCATAATCTTTATGGATTCAACATGGTGCGGGCAAGTGCCGATGGTCTGAAACGACATTCTCACGGAAACAGATACTTCCTCCTGTCGAGGAGCAGCTATATCGGGTCTCACCGCTACGGAGCGGTATGGACCGGCGACAATCAGAGCTGGTGGGAGCATATCATCGTCCATATCAAAATGATCCAATCCATGAATATGTGCGGTTTCTTCTTCGTTGGTCCTGATATTCCGGGATTTGGCTGCGATGCCGATGCCGAGCTGCTCGTCAGATGGCTGCAGGTTGGGATATTCACACCGTTCCTGCGAAACCATGCCGCATTGTTTACCCGCAGTCAGGAGCCGTGGGCATTTGATGACGAGATTACAGGCATTGCACGGAATGCGATAAGATTTCGCTATGCGATGATGCCGTATATATACTCAGAGTATCACAATTGTGTCAAATTCGCTAAGCCGTTTATCACACCGCTGTCATTCGCATTCAGCGATCACCGATGCAAGTCGATAGAGGACCAGTTTATGTTCGGACATTCTGTTATGGCGGCACCTGTCCATTCGCAGAATGCACGCGGGCGGTCTGTGACTCTCCCTGACTGCAAGTGGCTAGCATGGCGGGCGACAGATTACACAAGCAGAGAAATGGAAGTCTTCGCTCCGGGGACATATTTCTTCGACTGCCGGCTTGATCAATTTTTACTATTTATAAAGGAAGATTCTCTGTTTGTCATGACATCTCCCGGTCAGAATACGCAAACCCGGACTGACGAACTGACAGTTATCGGACTGGTGACACATTCTGCGGAATTTACATGCTATGACGATGACGGCACAACTTATCAATACGAACATGGCAAATACTGCACACTGCGAATGAAAGTCACAGCGGAAGGCAGTGATTACAGTGTCACCTGCAAATATAATGCTCACGACGGATATAAAAACAGGATCAAGCGGATAAACTTCGAGATCTACAACGGCAAAGGTGAGTTGGTGAGGAAAAGTATAAAGATGTCGGGGGACACCCCCGAAGCCCCCGTTCGCCGCTAAAGCGACGGAAATGCGAGAGGGAACAACCATCTTTTCGCAAGGCGAAGGTTTTTCCCTCCCGCCCTCACCCATTTCCTTGCAAGCGTCGGGCTGCCGCCCGAACCTGCTCGCAACAGTTGGAATGAGTTATTATATTAGGTAATGAATGGAAACAAGGCAATACGGCTGCCACTTCACCGCCGAAAGCCACGTCTCATTTGCGGATGGGATTTGTGGAATGTTGAGGAATCGAATGAGCCGATAAATGATGGAGAAAATGATGGAGAAACAAAAAATGAGCCGATAAATGATGGAGAAAACAAAGTCTTGTCAGATAAAGAGAATACTGTTTTATCATTAATAAATGACAATCCGTCGATAACAACAGTGACTTTAATAGAAAAAACAGGATTTTCACGACCAACAATAGAGCGTGCAATAAAAAAACTAAAAATTCTAAAATATATTGTCCGAATCGGCGGCGACAAAGGCGGACACTGGGAAATTATAAAACATAAGGATTCACTATGACAAACGTAAACAAAACTCTATACATTCCGCTTTACGGCAAATCATTCGTCAGCAAAAAAGGCATCATTCTCCACGATGAGACCGCCGAAAGGATATGGTCAAAAATATCATCGCAAGAAAACATCTCGCTGAAAGGCAAGTCACGCTCTAAGTGGCTCTCGTATAATATGGCGATGCGGGCAAGAGTTTTCGACGACTGGACAGAACAGATGCTCGTGCAGCATCCGCAAGCGATTGTCCTGCATATCGGCTGCGGACTTGACAGCAGATGTCTGCGTGTGAAACAGCCATATTCTCAATGGCTTGACTGTGATTTCCCCGATGTGATTGAAGCCCGCAAGTCATATTATTCCGAGACGGAGCATTATAAAATGACGACTCTCAACGCTGCCGATCCTGAGTCTGTTATTACGCTCCCCGACTATGACACTGCGATTGTTGTCTTGGAAGGAATTAGCATGTATCTGACACATTCCGAGCTGCACAACTTCTTCCAAGCGTTGCAGACAAAATATGCCGAGCTGCACATTCTTATGGATGTATATACCGAGTTCGGTGCATCAGCCTCGAAATACAAAAATCCGATTAACGATGTCGGCGTAACCAAAGTCTACGGCATTGATAATATTCAGAACATTTTGTCCGGTCTGCAAATCCGCCTTAAAGCGGAACACTCATTCACACCGCCCAATTTGGTCGATGAATTACATGGTGCGGAGAGATTTTTCTTCAAACTGCTCTTTACGGGGAGTATGTATAGGAAGATTTACAGGTTGTATGAGTTGGAGGGGGAGTGAAGACTAATCAAGACAGACAGCGGTTTCTGCAGAACCGCTGTCTGTCTTGATTAGTCTTAAATTTCCTCAGTGTCACATAAATATAATCAAATAATTGATTTTTATTCTGGTTTCCAGATATTTATTTTCTTTTTCCTTAATAAATACAAAAATGCTATGCCAGAAATAATGCTGTCAAATGCGTTTCCGATTCCAAAGAGCAGTGCTATTCCCGTCAAAGTTGGAACCCAAATTCCTTTAAGATACAGAATAAACGCCATGCCATAATAAATTGTATTTGTCACAACTGATTCAAAAAGCATGTAGTTTGTTTTTCCAAGCCCGTAAAATTCACAGTCAAAAACATTCTGCAATGCGTACAAAACATAGAATCCAAGAAGAAGCATGACGAGGTTGTAAAGTTTATCTACATCGCTGAATTGAAGAACATTTGACATAAATCTTTTCCATAATGGAATTGTGATACACCAGACAAGACATACAATGATTGTTACGGCAAAATACCCGAGAGTATTATTCTTCACAGTTTTTTCGTCTGTTCCTGTTTCCTGCTTAATAAGCTCTCCAAGCTGATTTATTGGAAGCAACAGCCATCCCCAGATAAAATTATTCGCTACCCAATAAGTCCCCTGCTCGTTTACCATGTTCACCATTCTGCTAATCATCAGCATATAGGCAATGTTTCTGACAAAAGATTCTAAACCTGAAATGCCGCCAATTTTTATAAAATCCTTTGCCCAAGTAAAAGAAAGTTTTTCTCTGTTGAAAATCACATAGCCTTCTTTTGCCAGCAAAATTACTGAAACAATAAAAAGAATTAAGTTTACAACGATATTACTGTAACCAATACCATTTACCCCAAGATTTGCTGATATTTTTAATGTTGAAACAAAGAATGTGTCAAAAATAACACTCAAAACGAGTTTTGCTCCAGTAAGCATATACACATACTTAGATTTTCCAAGTGTTACCAGGCTTACAAGGAGAAAACTTGCGAGAAGCGAAAATATGTTTGCAATGCTTTCAATCCTTATGTAAACTGCTGATTCGGCTATAATATCCTTGCTTGCTGCCATTGCATTCAAAAGAGGATTTGTAAAAGAGCAAATCAGCACAGAGCAGAAAGCATAAACACAGAATGAAATTATTAAGCCTGTCTTTATACGATTGGTATATTCTGATTTTTCAGAAGCAACCTTTCCCATGAAGAAATATAATGGAAGAATTATTGCTTCGTTTAAAATTTCATAAATAAGATTTATCCAGGAAAGTTGTCCTGCAATAGAAAAAGACCACTCTCCAGGGAATCGTCCAAGAAAATAAACACGCAAAGTTGTGTATATTGTAGGACACAATCCCATTACTAAAAGAGAAACAAAAAGTCCCCAATTCAAGTTTTTTAATGATTTCAAAATTTTATTCATTCTCATTTTCATTTATACCACAATCCCACCCAAAAGTCAATCTCTTCCCCCCACCATCAAAAAAAATCATCACCTGATGATTTTTTCCCCTCTCACTTGCAAAGTCCGGCTCGCTGTGGTATAATATATTCATCACAAAAGGAGCATACAAATATGACCTTAACATTCTTATTAATTTTAGAAAGCATAATCGGCTGTTTCATCTTGCTAATTGCGTGCATAATCGGAATAGCAAACGGCCCGGTCGGATTGGTATGTCTATACGAAAAAGAAGTGCAAAAGCGAGTTGTCGAACTCGGACTGATTACACAGAAGCGAATCAACCGCAATGCAATGCTGTTCAAGATATTCGGCATAATCCCGTTTTTCGCATTCGTGATGGTGTCGGTATATTGGATAAACGGAGCGAGAGGTTTTGTAAGCGGATTTTGGCAGATGAGCACCATCATTCTCGCCGAAGGACTGTTCGACAGAATATTCATAGACTGGTATTGGGTCGGCAAAACGAAGGCGTGGATCATTCCTCAGACAGAAGATCTGATGCCATACATTTACGGCAAGACTCTCATCGCAAAATGGGTATTCACACTTGTCGGATATCCCGTCATCGCAGCCGGACTGTCGGCGATAATGACATTGTTCCTTAAATAATGCGGAGAGACAATGATAACCAAAGTCAGCAATATTTCCACTGAGCAGTTAAATCGGATATGCACGATTATCGGTGAAGCGTTCGTCACGAATGAATTATTCCACAATTGGGGCGATGAGCAGCAGCGTTATAATGATGTTATGCGATATATGGCGATCTATGTCGATTATGTTTATCGCTGCGGCGAGTTGTTCGCCAATGACGAGATGACAGGATTTATCGGATTGGAAGATTCTGCACACGCTCCGATAATGCCGCGTCTTAGAATGATATTCAAGCTGTTTAGGACAATCCCATTCTCAAGGATAAAGAGTCTGCTGCATTTTGCCGGTCAGATTAGCGGCTCGAATGATCGCTATGCCAAACAGCGTCATCTTGATGCATTGATGGTCTGCGTCGAGCAGTCTCATCAGGGACAGGGCTTCGCTTCGGAGCTGATTAACTTCGCCAAGCAGCAAGCCGACGAGCTGAATATTCCTCTGCTGTTTGATACCGATATGAAGAATTACGCCGATATGTATCGGCATTTTGGGTGCGAGCTGTATAATACCGTGACGGCGGACAACGGAGTGACAAGGTACAGTTTGTGTTATAGGACATAAAAAAAGGAAGAAATATGAAACGAATATACTCATGGGAACCGTGGTTCTTCATATTTTTCGGAATATTTCATCTGCACAGAATATGGGCATTGATTGACCGCACATCTTACGCTTCATTTTGGCTGGGAATAATGGGAAACAAAGGTGTGGCATACTTTCTCATAATGGGGGCACTTGCCGTATTGTGCATTCTCGGAATAGTAACTTTCATTCGAGAATGTAAGAGCAATTATTGGTGGAGATGGATATATGTATTCGGCGGAATGTATCTGTTGTTTGATTTATTCGCTATAGCAGTCGGACTTGAAGTCTGGAATCGACTGATTCTGCTGATGTTCGATACAAACTCTAAATATTGGAACATAATCTGGGGATTCTTCATCATTCTCGGCGGAGCGGTATTTGTGCTGGGAATAAAACTGCTTAACAAGAATAAATTCGTATATAAAAATGAAGAATGTATGAAAAAAATGTATGATTTCTATGACAGGACACTTGCATCGCTCAATGTGCCGTATTCGGAGAGTTATTTCGACACTTCTTTCGGTAAGACACACTGTCTTGTGGTTGGTGATACAGACAAGCCGAGGATTTGCACAATTCATGGCGGCAATGGAATCACAACACTCAATCTCAAACTGTTTCTTCCGCTGCTTTCTGAATATAGCATTATCGCACCTGATGTAATCGGAATGCCGGGCAAGAGCGAACCTTATCGGAATATCAGAAAAAATGACGATTACGGCCTATGGATTAAGGAAGTGCTTGATCATTATAATATTGACAAAATTTCATTTGTCGTCTCATCATACAGTGCCGCAATTTTTTTATCATTTGCGAAACTTTTCCCAAAAATGGCAGATAAATCTTTGCTGCTTGTTCCGTCGGGAATAGCACATGGTCCAATTCTTCCAATGCTGGGAAAGATGGTTGTGCCTTTTATAAAGTACTATTCTAATCCGTCTGAAAAAACGCTTGATGCCGTCATCGAAACTATGGGCGGTAATGGTGACGCAATATGGAGAGAATTTTTCGATTTGATGATGTCTTCTTACAAAATGGAAATGAAGCCCCCAAAAGAATACCGTAGGAAAGAATTGGCTTCATTCAAAGCCCCGCTTTTAATTATTGCTTCACCAAATGATATTTTCTTCCCGGCAGACAGAGTGTTCAGCAAAGCCGGAAAGATTTTTGACTGTCCAATCACTGCTGCAGAAATCGACAGCAAACATTTGCCTTCAGATGAAGTGATGATTGAGGTCTGTAAACGGGTTAAGGATTTTTTTAGCGGGAATGAAAATCTAAATGAATATCTTAAAGAAACACCAAGCATAAATTTTTCACATCCGCTAATTGAGGCTAAAATCAAGGAGCTTCGTGAAAAATCTGATTCTCACACTGATTACATCAAAAAGGCATACAAATTTGTCCGTGATGAAATTCCTCATTCTTGGGATATACAGGCAAAAATCGTTTCAAAAAATGCAGCCGAAGTTTTACAAAACGAAACCGGAATCTGCTGGACAAAATCCTGTCTTCTTGCGGCTTTGCTTCGCGGAAATGGAATTCCTGCGGGAATCAGTTATCAAAAACTGACGCGTGGAGATGATGACAGTGACGGTTATATCATTCATGCTCTAAACACTGTGTATATTTCAGAATTGCAAAAATGGATTCGTTTGGATGCCCGCGGAAACAAGGCGACGGTTCACGCCGAGTTCAGTCTGGAAGAAGAAAAACTTGCATTTTCAGCCCGCCCCCAATATGCAGAAATAGATTACCACGACAATCATCCGGATCTGGATGAGCGGCTTATAAAAATTCTGAATGAAGTTGATGTGGTGATGAATATCCGAACGGATTTTGATTTAGATTAAAGGAGTGAATAGTATGACCGCAAAAACATTTGCCACGGATTTAGGGACAATTCATTATTGGATAAACACAGAAGCGGCGAATACGGAACATCAGCTAATTTTCCTGCCGGGATTGACTGCGGATCACAGATTGTTTGACAGGCAGATTGAGTATTTTGAGGGCAAATATCCCATGTTCGTTTGGGATGCTCCCGGTCACGCTGCGTCGTGGCCGTTTGAGATGACATTCTCATTGGCGGATAAGGCGAAGTGGCTGAATCAGATTTTGCAGGAGAATGGTTTCAATAATCCGATTATTATCGGGCAGTCGATGGGCGGTTATGTCGGGCAGATGTTTGCACAGCTGTTTCCCGATACGCTGAAAGGTTTCGTTTCGATTGATTCTGCTCCGCTGCAAAGACGGTATGTTACAGGTCTTGAGATTTGGCTGCTTAAAAGAATGGGACCGATTTATCGGCATTATCCGTGGAGAATGCTGCTCAAACAGGGCTCTAACGGCGTTGCGACTTCGGAATACGGACGGCAGCTGATGCTCGATATGATGATGACTTATAATGACAATCAGGAGCGTTATGCTCTGCTTGCTGGCAGCGGTTACAAAATGTTGGCGGAAGCAATGGAAGCCAATCTGCCGTATCAGATAAAATGTCCTGCGATGCTGTGCTGCGGAACGAAAGATCACGCCGGCTCGTGTATCAGATACAACAAAGCATGGCATAAAAATACCGGCATTCCGCTGCATTGGATAGGAGGTGCCGGACATAATTCCAATACCGACAAGCCGGATGAGATTAACCGGCTGATTGAAGAATTTGTGGGGAAGATATAGAGGGGATAGAATATGAATAATGTCATTACAAAAGCAGAACCAGCCGACCTCTCTGCCATCCTCCAACTGCAATATCTTGCTTATCAGAGTGAGGCGGAGCTGTTCGGCAGCAGAGACATTCCGCCGCTGAGACAGACGCTTGACGAAATAATCGAAGAATATAACAGCGGCATCATTCTCAAAATGACGGACGGCGACAAAATCATCGGCTCGGTGCGTGCCAAAGAATGTGACGGCACTGTTTATATCGGCAAACTGATGGTTCATCCGGATTATCGCTGCCGCGGATACGGAAGCAGACTGCTGGCGGAGATAGAACATTATTTCCCGAACAAACGCTATGAATTGTTTACAAGCACCCGCAGCGTTAATAATATTCGGCTGTATCAGAAAGCGGGATATAAACCATTCAAAGAGAATACTATTAATGATGAACTGACATTTATATATATGGAG
>JAFYAI010000139.1 GCA_017540815.1 Spirochaetales bacterium | reverse complement strand
ATTGTGTATGATCGGCGGTAAGAAATTCGATCCTAATAACAGATTTAACTATGCTATGCAGGCTCGTCGTCAGCCGGGTTCGTCGTTTAAGCCGTTTGTTTATTCGGCGGCACTTGACAGCGGATTATATACTCCGGCAACGGTATTCATCGATAAGCCGTATGTATTCACATTTGACTCGGATGATCCGGATGACTGGTATAAGCCTAACAACTACGGCGGAGCTTACTATGGCAAGGTGTCATTCCGCCGAGCCCTTCGCAAGAGTTTGAATATCCCAGCTTGTGAGATCTTCTATACGATAGGTCGCAACAATGACTACAAAGTACCGATAGATCGGGCAGCGATTATGCTGGGGCTTATTTCTCAGAAAGATATTAATGAGCGGTTTAAGCGTGAGGTCAGCACTGTGCTCGGAACGGGATCTGTTTCACCGGTTGAGATGGCACGAGGTTTCTCGGTATTCGCCAATATGGGACAGAAGCGTGTGCCGAATGCTGTTATCTCGGTTGAAGACCGCGATGGACGAACGATTTATGAGCCGTGGAAGGAGTTGCAGAAGTATTATCGTGAGAATGCCAAGAAGTTACAGGTTATCTCCGAGCAGAATGCTTATGTAATGACTGATATTATGAAAGACACTGTGGCTCATCCTGATGGTATGCTGTATTATCGTAAGCGAAGAATGATCGCTGCCGGTAAGAATTTCCCTGATGTTGAGATCGCCGCTAAGACAGGAACGACGCAGAATTTCTGTGATGGTTGGACAGTCGGCTATTCGCCGGAGATAACTGTTGCGATGTGGTGTGGATTCAAGGAATATGGTTTGAGTTTGGGTAACAACCAGCCGGGTGTAACTATTCACGGTAATTCATTCTTGGATTTCATGCGTGTTTATCATTATAATAAAGGACCAATGAAGTTTACCGAGCCAGATGGTATCGTGCATGCGAAGATTTGTCCTGAGTCAGGTTTGCTGCCTTCCGAGAGCTGCAATGAGGACAATCTCATCGAAGAAATATTTATCAAAGGCACAGAGCCGACTCGCGAATGTACGGTTTGTATGCTTAAAGGTGAGCAGCGACATTCTACGCTGGATAAATTCATCGATAAATATGAGATGACTCGCCGACCGGAGACGCAGCTGTTCCGCGGTAAGGTCGGATATAACAAGGATATTATGAGGAGTGCTGCGAAGGCAGAGCGTGATCAGAATGAACTGTCAGATGTAACTCTTGATATAGAAGGGTTGAATACTGTAGATCTGTTCGAGGATGACACTTATATCGATGTCGATGCACTGCTCGGCACGAATAAGAAGAAATCGAACCGCACAGGTCGGTCTTCTTCCGGCAGAACAAGTTCGCAGAATGGCTCGTCTAATCAGAGCGGCCGCAGCAGGTCGAGCGGCAGAGGTCGGCGAAGCAGAGGATCGTCTACGACGACAACGACTGTATATGATATGTATCAGGATCCTTATGAGGCGGATGCTGCGACGGATAATGAGCCGGAAGTAGATCTTGATCTCAATCTTGATGCACTTCTTAATGAAGATTTCGGCGATATGCTGCTGACTAATGATGATGATCAGAATGCGAATCCGGCAGGTGATGATATTCTTACAGATAATCCTGTTCAGGATGATACTTCGGATATGATAAATGGCAATAATGACTTAGGTATTCCTAATAATACAATT
This sequence comes from Spirochaetales bacterium, assembly GCA_017540815.1. Classification (GTDB taxonomy): domain Bacteria; phylum Spirochaetota; class GWE2-31-10; order GWE2-31-10; family MWDO01; genus RGIG6909. The sequence goes on along the minus strand of JAFYAI010000139.1, from coordinate 33,585 downwards.
GTGCCATCGGAAGAAAATGCTCCGGCGGACAATGCGGGTAATATTGGAGAAATGCCGACTGCCGCAGAGCCGTCTGCACAGGATGAGGATGGTGCCGCTGAGCCGAGTTTGCCTGATGATAATAATGCTCAGACAGCAGAACCGGAACAGGATCAGCCTGAGGCAGTACCTGCCGATAATGCGGAAGGCGAAGTTAAGTCGGAACAGAATAATGCGAACAACGAGGATTTCTTCCTCGATTTATAATATTCGATAAAAATGAGAATGACATTCAAGGAGTAATAAATGTCAAAAACAACACCGTTATATGAAACACATAAAAAGTTGAAAGGTAATATCGTAGATTTCCACGGCGTGCTGCTGCCTGTTTTCTACAGTTCGATAACTGATGAGCATAATGCTGTACGAACAAGCGTTGGTGTGTTCGATGTATCTCACATGGGTAACTTCGTTGTGAAATATGCCGACAAGCAGACAGGAATCGACAGTTTGAATGCTCTGCTGCCCAATGATTACAGCAAGATTTTCCCAGGTAAGATGATTTATTCTCCGATGTGCTATGAGAATGGCACATGCGTTGATGACTTGATCGTCAGCTGTATGTCAGATACCGAGTATCATATCGTTGTGAATTCCGCTAATATCGATAAGGACTTCGCATGGATGCAGAAGAATCTCAAAAACACAACAGAATTCAAGAATATCTCTGACGAAATGGCAATTATCGCTGTGCAGGGACGCAATGCTGTGAAGCTGCTTGCTGATAAGTTTGGTTTCGATGTGACAGGTATGAAGTCATTCACGATTATACAGACAAAATATGACGGAGCGGATATGCTGATTAGCCGCTCAGGTTACACAGGTGAGGATGGCTTCGAGTTGATAGTTGAGAATGCGAAGGCTGTTAAACTGTTTGATGAGATTCTTGAGAAGGGCAAAGAATACGGCATCCTGCCATGCGGACTTGGTGCACGCGATACGCTGCGAACGGAAGCAGGATTGCCACTCTACGGTCAGGAGCTTGATGACAAACATTCACCGCTGCAGGCGATGATTAGATGGAGCATTAAACTCAACAAGTCTTCAGACTTTATTGGCAAGCAGGCTATGATCGATGGTCAGGATGGCATATTCAGCGATGTGATGATAGGCTTTGAGGTGGTCGGCAGAGCGATAGCCAGAACCGATATGGACATTCTCAATGAGAGCGGCGAGACAATCGGCAAAGTCACCTCCGGTACATTCTCACCGACTCTGAAGAAAAATATCGGCATAGCATATATTAAATCAGAATATAAAGAAGCAAAGTCGCTGTTGATAAAGATAAGAAATAAGACCGAACAGATCAATGTTCTGCCGATACCGTTTTATAAGAAGGATTATTAAGTTAAAAAAGATAATTGAGATGAAAAAAGTCATCAGCTGATGACTTTTTTCATTCCTTTATATCTATATCCGCTGTATTGTCAAACTGATACATTAGAGTCCGCTCATTTTCAACAGTGACATGAATATTGAATTTGAGTTTGATATTCAAAATCGATATGCTCCACGACTTGTTGTCGAGGCTCATTGCCGGCAGCATATCGGAATAAAGATATACTGCCCGATGCATTGTTACATTTATATCATCACTGACATCACATCGGAATATATTGCCGTCGATGATGCCGTTTGCATCAAATATTGTGCCTGCCGGAATATGCAGGATAACTTCCCTCATTATCGTCTCGAAGTGTTTCTCATCCTGAGTCCATATTGTCTGTCCGACAAGGTCTGACAGATTCATAACTTTGCGGCTGTCAAATTTTGTTTTGGTATAGGGGATGCTCGTTTCGTCGAAGAGATTTATTGCAACGGTGTAGTTTGTATTGAGCCGACAAGCAGTTTCATCGTAGTTGTGTTTGATATTATATCGCCCTTCAAAGTATTTCTTGCCTTTGTTCTTCAGCGGGTTGTTGTAGATTACGACCCAATTTTTGCCGTCTGGCGAGATGTACACATCATCCTTTATATAAGTCAGATAAAACTCTCGGACTGTTGTGAATCTGTTGCCGCTTAGCGAATATATCAAGTCAGAAGTCATATCTTCCCGGCTGCATATATTGAATGCTGCATTCTCGGGGATGTGTATTATCCCGCCTGAGTGCATCATTTTATCGGCGAAGATTTTCTTGAGCTGCTCTGTGCTGCCTGAGTGTTCATTGCACACTTCGATGAATTTGTCAATCTCGGCTAATCCGTCAAGTATCGGTGTGCCTTTGGGCGGCTTGCCGCAGGATGTCAGCAATAATGCTGTAAGCAGTATTAATATGAGTTTCTTCATTATAAAACCTCTATAAAATTCTCTTATTATGTGATGCTTGTCAGAGACTATAATAATATAATATAATAAATATTAATAATTAAGTCAAATGAAAAAAAATAATAAAAAAATGTTGCAATTTCATCAAAAAAATAATAGAATTATGGCGATAATATTTATTCTCCTAAGGGGTGTGTTATGGCAGCTTCAGACAAAGAAATCGGAATTGAACGTTCAAAAATGCTGATTGAATCTCTTCCTTACATTAAGACATTTCAATCCAAGACATTCGTTATTAAAATCGGCGGATCGACAATGACAGAGATGATCCGTAAGGATACCATACAGGATCTCATTTTGCTCAAATACATTGGTATTAATCCTGTCATCGTGCATGGCGGCGGCAAAGAGATCACAAGCTACTTAGAGAAACTTAATATTAAAACAGAATTTGTAAACGGACTCCGTGTGACGAGTAAAGAAGCGATGGAAGTTGTGCAGATGGTTCTTGTTGGCAAAGTCAACCAACACATTGTATCAGCTCTTAATCTCAATGGCGGCAAAGCGATAGGCTTGTCCGGACTTGATACTGATCTGATCATTGCCAAGAAGAAGATGCCTGAGAAGATCTACGGTAAGGACAGCACCGGCGAGACTGTTGACTACGGCTTCGTAGGTGATGTAGAGCGTGTTAATCCAGATACGATTTTGAATCTGAGCAAACTCGGATATATCCCGGTTATTTCTCCGATTGGTGTGGGTTATGACGGCGAGAGCTACAATATCAATGCCGACGAGGTTGCCGGTCAGGTAGCACAGGCTCTCAAAGCTGAGAAACTCATTATGCTTACAGATGTTGATGGTATCTACGAAGTGCCGGGCAATCCTGCGACCAAGATAGAGTCTCTTACAACTGAGAAGGCGAAAGATATGATCGATAAGTCTCAGATCAAGGGTGGTATGATACCCAAAGTTATGGCTTGTATCAATGCTGTCCACAGCGGAGTTAAGCGAACTCACATTATCGACGGCAGTCAGGAACACTCTGTGCTGTTGGAGTTATTTACAGATAAAGGAACAGGAACAATGGTTGTAGGTTAAACCATTGTTCTGCGGGCAGCCCGATGAAGTCACTTTTATCTTTGACATTACTGAATATTAAGTCTATAATAAAGAAGTCTAAAGATTTTCATAATTATATCGATATAATAATTATGAATAAGTTTCTTGCTGTCTGTTTTGTTTTATTAATATCATCGATTTCACTATTTGGTGTGACAGAGGGGCGAATACCGTCAAGCCGTGAGATGAATAACACGAGGACGGAGATTCGCCGTCTCTATAATAAAGGCGAGTATAATTCGGTAGTTACATTATGCAAAAAGATAGTCAATACTTATCCTGACGATCGATTTGCACCGCTGTATTTGGCATATTCTTATGAGCGGCTGGGGCAGTATTCGTCGGCAGAGTCGATTTATCTGCGTTGTCTGAAATCCGATGCTTACGGAGATGAAGATGTTCAGCGGATTAGGACTAATCTGTCCAATGTTTATACCAATCTCTACTATCGTTATGCCAATCGCCGTCAGATTAATCAGGCATTCAATGTTGTTAAATCTGCAGAATATTATCTGCCGGATAATGATAAGTTCTATATGTATGATGCCGAGTTGAATATTATGCTGGATAATTATACAGAGGCGATACAGCAGATTAAGAAATCATGGGAGATTGATGCTCGTTCTGTTGAAGAGAAACTTGATTCGTCTGTGTATAAGCTGCACCGAATGGGTGACTGCTATCGCAAACTCGGCAAGCCATCTTATAATGAATGGAAGAAATATATTACTCCGATCTATAAGAAAAATCCAGACAACGATGCGATAACTCTTATCCTTGCAGATATATACTTCCTCAATGATGAAGAGCGGTCTAAGCGAAACAATATGCGTAATAAAGTTATGCAGCGTTATCTTAATAAATCAGGTGAGCGGTCATCAGTTGCCGTGCAGCTACCTGTGAAAGGACGCTGGTATGTTTCATCGGGAGCATTCCAGTCGCAGCTCGACACTCATAACGGCTATGACGGTTATTGTGTAGATCTTGTGAGGATCAATGGCGACGGCAAAAGCCGTATCGGGGCAGGAACAACTAATGCTGAGTGTCTCACATTCGGTCAGGATATATATGCGGCAGCCGATGGTGTCGTAGAGAGGATGTGTATCGGCGGTCAGGACAATGCTCCCGGATGTATGGATTCTGCGACGCTGAACTTCATCACGCTGCGGCACGAATCTAACGGTCGAGTCTATTATACGAAATACTTGCACCTTAAACAGTTCAGCAGTAAACTGCGTGTCGGTCAGCGGGTCAAAGCAGGCGACATCATCGGTCAGTGCGGCAACAGCGGCTACTCGACAGGTTCGCACCTGCATTTCGGTATCTATGATGAGAATAATGTCTCCCTGCCTGTGACTTTCCTTGTCGGTGAGCAGGAGATTGCTCCGAAATTCAAGATGACGATTAATGCGGAATAATTGAGATTGCTTTTTTTTATTGTTTTGGCTGTGAATATCAGCCAATTTTTACATATATTTTTGCAGCAGAGTGTCGAGATACTCTTTTACATCGTTTATGATTTCTTCTTTTATTTTGCTCATTTTCTCATCTTTCTCTTTTTGATATTCTTCATCATTCTTGTCATAAGGTATAAACAGCACTATTGGCTCAACATGCAGAGCATTAGCGATACGCTCAATTGTAGAAAGTTTCGGACTGTGGCGATATATCTCCATTAAACCAATATAACTTGTTGCTGTGTCGCATAATTCTGCGAGCTTTTCTTGCGAAATGCCTTTTTCTTTTCGGATGCGTCTTATATTGTCTATAACTATCCGTTCTAAACTCATACTTCCTCCAAATTTGATATAATATTTTATATCAAATTTGATATTTTTCTATTGACAAATGTGATATAATGATTTATATTAAATGTGATATAATAATTATATTATATTTAATATAAAATTAAGAGGGTGAATTATGAGTGATGAAAAAACATCAAAGAGAAAAGGTTGGATAATAATTGAATTGGAAAAAGAAGGTCAGCAGACAATATCTGTAGAATGTCCTGTAAAAATTAAATCAAATTTTATACAAACATTTGTGACTTTGCATTATGGTTTTCCGCAGTTTAATGTAAAGCCAATGCCGTGGAAAAGTTTCTTTGGATATATTCTTTTGTTTTTGTGTATATTTTTGATTCCGACCATCGGCAGAGCAATAGATGCTATTATAGATGAAGTTTTTTATGAAGAAACAACTATTGGAAGTATATTAGGAATAATCGGTGGTATTGCGTTTATTGTTGTCAATTTTATTGCAACTAAAAACTATTATTTTAACTTCATCAGAAAGCGGCTCTCAGAAGGTTATGTGATAAATGATCCAGAAATAAAACAATTATGCGAGGAAGCCGGTGTGTATGATAATAAGCCGATTTCTTCAGGTAATACAAATAAAACTGTAAACAGTGCCACTGTTTCTGTAAATACAACAGTTCCGCCTGTTATTCCGCAGGTTAAATATAATCTTGCTATTAACGGACAGAATGAAGGACCTTACACATTAGCACAGCTTGGAGAGATGGCACTTTCCGGCAAAATTAACGGTGAGACGCTTGTTTGGAAAGCAGGGATGTCAGAATGGACTCCTGCTGCTAAAGTTGTAGATTTTGAGTCTGTTCTTAGTCAAGTGCCTCCACCGATACCGAGTAATAATGGAAAGAAAAATAATTAAAGGAGTTATTAAAGATGAACAAAGCATTTTTTAGATTTATTAGTACAGCTGTTTTGCTGTGCTTGGTGCTGTGCAGCTGCGGAAATGAGAATAAGAAAGAAATAAAGAGATTTCTGAAAAACTATAATGGTATGGTTGGAGAAATGGAAAAACTGAAAAAGAAAAACAATATGGATGAATTTGAAAAATATGTAAATATGTTTATCAGTTCTTCACAACGAGGCAATAGACTTTCGAGATTGTCAGAGTGGACTGTAAAAGACGGTGATAAGTTTAGTGATTTGTTTGTTAAAGGGCGTATCTCTATAATGCTTTATTCATATATTTATGTTGAAGGAAATGATTATGTTTCACCATTTTATATGAGTACGCATGAGGTTACTCAGTTTGAGTATCAGTTTGTCATGGATGAAAATCCCAGTAAGAATGAAGGTTATGATTTGCCTGTAGAAAGCGTAAACTGGTATAATGCTGTAAAATTTTGCAATAAACTAAGTGAGGCGAGAGGTTATACGCCATGTTATAGTGGAAGCGGTGAAAATACTAAATGTGACTTCTCTGCTGACGGCTATCGTCTGCCGACTGAGAATGAATGGGAATGGGCAGCAAAAGGCGGCAATAAATCTAAAGGATATAAATACAGCGGAAGCGATGATATTAAAGAGGTGGCATGGTATTATGGTAACAGTGACAATGAAACACATCCTGTCAGACAGAAAAAGCCGAATGAACTTGGAATATATGACATGAGTGGTAATGTACGGGAATGGTGCTGGGATATATATAGTAAAAACAGACCAACGAATATAAAAAATTACACTGGAGCATCGCCTGAAGATTATAGATATCGGGTTTATCGGGGCGGCAGTTGGGGCAATTGGGACAGCTTTTTAGCCAGTTGTGAGGTCTCTCATCGTTACGGCGATGATCCAAACTATGGGATTCTTATCAATGGTTTCCGTGTTGTTCGCTCTGCGAAAGAACATTCTGCTTGGGACGATTAATTAAGGAGACATTATTAATGTTATGAGGATGGCTCAATGAGTCGCTTATTGTTAATAAGAAAATCCTCAAACATTTTCTCAAAAGAATAAACATCAAAGGAGAGTTTTTATGAAAACATTAAGAATGGTATGTGGAATTATTTGTTGCGTTTTATTTTTAGTAATCGTATTTCAGTCGTGTGCTGCAGGAATTGGAAATGCGTTGGAGGCTTCTGGAGAAGTTTCAGGTTCAGCTGGATTTTTTACTGCTGTACTAATGCTTGTGGCTGGAATAATAAGTATTGCTGGTAGAAAGAGTAAAGGTGCGACTATTACAGCACTCGTTTTTTATGTTATTGCAGGAATAATCGCTTGTGCAATGCATGGCTCTTTCTCAGACTTACAGATTTATGGAGTGTTAAATTTCATTTTTGCTGGATTATTTTTTATTAGCCTCTTTATTGGTAAGAAAAATAATGCTGCATAAAATAAACAGGTGCGGCGAAGCCGCACCTGTTTATTTTTAATTTACCCTTTTTCTAATGAAGAAATAGTGAAATTTTAATGAAATGCTTAATGCGTAAAAAAGCGGGATTTTGCGAAGCAAAATCCCGCTTTTTTACGCATTTCCCATCTTTTATTTTTTACCGATATACGGTGTATTGTATAATTTCTCATTCAGCATAGGATCAGAGAGGATCGTCTCGATAATGCGCCGCTGGAATACTCTGTCTTTGATCTTCTGGAGTGCCACATCATAAGCGATGAGGATCTTCTTCAGTGACGGAGAGGCTTCTTCTTCACGGCGGAGATTTTCATCGAAGTATGCGTCGAGTTTGTCAGCGATATGAGTGTAGTTCTCATTGATGAAGTCGTGATATATCGCTGTAACTTCACGAACTTCCGGTGTAGTTCTGTATAATTCGTTAGTGATGATGAGCAGTTCTCGGATAATCTCAGGGTTAGCCTCCCGCAGCCATGTATCCATCAGATGATACATCTTGTGATTGAGCGTTTTGGTATTGTATATCTCTTCGCCGATAGTGATAGTGACTTTGACATTGTTGATAGTCGCCATGATCATCCTGATATAATGCACGATGATGTTAAACCACTTAGTCGGAGACTTCTTCTTAATCTCCTGATTAATCTTCGTATTGAAACCTTCTATATCTTGTCTAAAGTCTTTCTCTTCCAGGTAAACTTCGCGGACATTGAGCCGTATGCCTTTGACATCGACGAGAAACGGCGAAGTTATATTGAAGTCGAAGATGTTAATGTGACACTTGACCTGCTCTTCCTTATATTTCTCATAGGCACGATAAACCTTATCGCTGACGAGGATGCCGGACTGCGTCGGGTGCTTCATATTCATCACTGTAAGCATACGGCTGGCTTCTGCCACAATTGTGCCGATTATCTTGCCTTTATTATTGATGAATGTCTCGCCGCCTGTAACGATCGCTGCATTCATCTCGAATTTCTTAATGACAGGATTATTGATATTGACACCGTGAGTTGCCTTTGGATCTTTGCCTTTGACGAGAGGCTTTTGCTTGGCTAATTCTATTATCGACAGAACGGCACTTGTAATGAAGTATGGATTCTCAGGACCGACGAGTACGAGAGCATCACCTTCCAGTTCATATATAACAGTGTTGAATTTGCGGCAGATGATCTCCAGCTTCTGCGGCATTTCATCACCGAATTCTTTCAGAGGAGTTTTGTTATACTTCACATCATTAGAGAATTGCGTATATCCGTGGAAATCCATCATCGCGACAGTGCCCGGGAAATCATCGAATGTGCGGATAAGATCGCCGTTGCCGTCGATGAGACTCTTGGATAGCTGAGGATAATTCGGCTGATTGAGCTTAGCGAACTCTCCCCAAGTATTGGTCTTGAAGAATCTCAGACTTATAGAGTATTGCCGCTCGAATTCGTTAGCCAGTTCCTGTTTGAGACTAAGCATTGTACCATCAACTTCAATCATCTCCTGCGGTGAGATCTTGTTCTTCCTGATGAATGCAGAGTAAGCCTGCTTGATCTCATGTATTGTTTTGATCTTCTTAGTCAGAATGTGGTAATTGACATGGTTGCCCAACTTTATCAGGCTTAAGAAAATCTTAGAATGTTCCGAATTACTGCTGTTGGTAGTAGTCATCTGTGCCATATTTTGCCTGTTATTTTTATTTGGCATTGCCTGTTTATTCGGATACCTGCCCGGTGAAAGAGACGATGCCATTTCTCTAATATTTTTTCGGCATAATTGTAATAAATTTTTAGTGTTAAATAATCTTGAAATTTAAATTGATATTTTTACAGAAATAGGATATAATGGCATTATGAAAAGGTCTGCTTCTGTTATTATCGGTCCGAGAGTAATCGGTATGCCGAAAGATATCTCTGATAAGTTATCAGCTCGATACTCTGTTTTTATACTGAAGAGTTTCAAAGATGCCGATAAACTTACTCTTACTGCCGGAGACAATTTGTTCATCTCTGATGCTGATGCTTTCTCAGGGAAGAAAGATCCCAAATCATCACAGGTTGAGTTTCGTGACGCTCTGCGGCATATAGAGGATATTTTTCCGGATATTACCATACTTTGTTATGCCAGTGAACAATCCGCCAAACTTGCATTATCTATGCAGGAAGCCGGACTTGTGCATGATATTATCCTTAAGCCTTACGATGTTGCTACACTCATAACCAAGATTGAAGATACGGAGCATGTGCTGTCTACTAACCGCCGTTTAGTTAATGTGCAGGGGGAACTGAATAATGCCAACCGCAATTTTAATCGATTCTTCTCTGTATTCAGTCAGAAACTCCGCGTGCCTGTGAATTCTCTGTTTGGATTTGCACAACTTTTGGGACGGAGCAGCCTGACCATCAAGCAGAAAGAGTATTTGGCTAAGATGCAGGCTAACCTTGAAGAGATACTGTCGATGACTAACGCTTTGTCGGATCTGACTAATGTTGGTATGTCGGAGTTTCAGACGGAGAATACGGACTTTAATATCCACAATCTGCTGCACAGTGCCGCAAACATCGTCGGTATGAATGCTTACGAGAAGGGTGTGGAGACTGTATTCCAAGTTCGTCCGGGAACAAGTTCCTACTTCAACGGTCCTGTGTCTATGATAGAGCAGGTCCTGGTCGGTTTGCTCAATACGATGATAACATATTCTCAGAATGGACGCATCATTGTATATCTTGAGCAGAGTCATAATAACCTAAGTGAGAATAAGCAGTTCCTGCACATTCGCATAGTCAGTGAATGTATGAACATTGATGATGTGCATCTGACTAAACTTGCAGGCATTCTGCAGCCTCATGCAGATAATATGCTTGTCGCTGATGATTATGATGAGATGGTTGAAGTTCGGCTCGCCAAGAAGAACAGTCGTTCTATTGGCGGAGAGCTTAGCTACAGTTATATTGATGAGCGGACAAGTGTTATAGACTTCGACTTCGTATGCCGATATTTCACGCAGACTGCTATGTCATCGTATAATATCCCGGATAATATCCGCGGTATGAAAGTCCTCATAGTTGATGGCAACATTGTTTCCAGAGATGCTCTTAATATGATGCTGGAGAATATGTCATTCCGCGTGACGAATATGGCAAGCGGTGCTGAAGCTGTCGAGGATATAGTGGAGAATAAGGATGAACCTTATAAGCTCGTCGTCCTCAGTCAGGAATACAATGACGGCTCATTCGTGTCTGTGATTAAGAATATCCAAACTAACTTTAATATCAAAGATCGTCCGAAGATCCTCATTACATCTTCGTATAGCTATGAGCAGATATATATGAAGATGGACAATATGACTGTAGACGGATTTTTGGCGAAGCCTATCGTGCCGGAAGTTATGTTCGATACGATAGTCAATCTGTTCCGCGAAGAAGAAGACTTCGATACTGATATGCGTGAGAGTATGCAGATCCAGAAGACTGAGGCCGCCGACAACAAGATATATCTTGATGAACTTGGTGAGCTTGAAGGTATTAATCAGAACTTCGGATTGGAGCGTGTCGGCGGCAATGTGAGTCTCTATCGTATTATCCTGCTGAAGTTTTATAACAGCAACCGAGATACGATACAGCGCGTCAGAGCCAATATAGCATCAGGCAACGACGATATGGTTAGATCGATCCTGAAGAACACTCGTGAATTAGCATCTAATATCGGTGCATTTGATCTGCGTAAGAGTCTTGATGATATACTATTCTTCGTCGAGGCTGACAAGATGAACTATGTTGACGGGATGATCCCGTCTGCAGAAGCTGCGTTGAATGTCGTGTTGAGATCGATCAGTCAGCTTGATAAAAGAGGTGACTTCCGAGAAAAAATCATTTCTGATAACGATCACATCCTCATAAATGAGATGACTAATCTGGAGATAATGCTGCGTGAGGAAAACTACGCAGTAGATGATGTGATACAGCGGATCAGAGAGAAACTTGCCGGCACTCGGCAGTTGTCGGTGTTCGAGAGTGGGGTTAAGCTGATCAAAACCGGCATGACGCATAAAGCTATAGAAGTGCTCAATGCAATAAAGAAATCGATACAGGATATAATGTGATGAAGAAGCGGTTATCATTTTTATTCATTTTTATGGTGATTGCATCATTCTGTGCTGTGTCAGCAGAGAATACTATGCAGGCGGTATCTGATCTGCTTGGACGGTTCGGCAAAATGACAGACGGTCTTGACAGACTGAGGTGCAGACCCGCTGACGGGCGGAGTATATTTGGTTTTTATCTGAAAGATGGTATTGTTCGGATCCCTTACAGATTTGAGATGGATAATGAGTATATACTGTTGTTGTCTTCTGCTCAGAATGTCGAGTGCAGAATAGAGTATGAGCGTGATGGTCGTCTGCTTGCCGAGCAGAAAGGATCTCGTATCTATATGAAATACTCTGCTAAGAATGCGATGTATACTGATATAACAGTCAGATCGGATACCGGCGGTGATATAGCTATACTGATAATATTGTGCAGAGACAGATACAGTCTGCCGCTGCCGTTCGAGGATATAATGTCTATGGTGCGTGATATGGCAGACAGTCCTGCCTGTCGCAGCAGAACTCTGACTGATAAGACGGACTATTTCCTGTTGGGCGGCACATTCGCCGCGAATGAGTCTGATGAGTTTATCATCTCTGAAGGACTTGTATCCGGGTTGAGATTCGCAGTCGGACACAGCAAGACGGTAAGCAATGCAGTATTGGAGCTTCATCGCGGCAGCGGCATAGCTAACAGTGTCTCAGGGCATGGAGTGCAGTATTGTGATGCTAAGACTACCCGTCAGGCAAGATACAGCATTCTGTATAAGAATGGCAGTCCCGTTGTGTTTGAGCGTGGAATACTAATGTCTGCTATATTAGAGAAATAAGCATATATAATATATTTGGAGTCAATATGAGTGAGAATAACAGCGTTTTATATGAACTGAACAGTTATGTCGGATGGATAACTCTCAATGTGCCTGAGAGGGGTAATGTTGTCAACAATGACAATCTGCCGCTGATCAAGCAGTTTATCGATGAGTCTAACAGCAATCCTGACTGTCGAGTTATAGTGCTGCAGGGGCGTGACGGAGTGTTTAGCCGAGGGATGGACTTTATGAACCTGATCCGCAATGCCAAAGGCGGTGAGATTAAGAATGAGTTTACAGATCCGTATAAAGAAGCAGTGCTTGCGATCCGCAACTCTGCGAAACCGGTTATCGGCATTATCGATGGTGATGTGCTGGCCGGAGGCATGGGGTTGGCTCTGTCTTGTGATATTATCATTTCGACTGATCGATCGGTGTTTGGACTGTCCGAGGTGCTGTTCGGCATTATACCGGCATTTGTCTATCCGTTCCTGTTGGAGCGTGTGAGTTACAAGCATGCCCGCTATATGGTACTCTCGTCTAAGAGGTTCAATGCCGAAGACGCTCTGCGAATGGGGCTGATTGACGAGCTTGTGCCGCAGGAAAATCTCAACAAAACAGTCAAAGACACGATTAAGCGGATATTATACAGCAGCCCTGATGCTCTTGCTCTTGTTAAGCGTTACTCTGACAATCTGACCGATAATAAGATCGCTGATGCGGTAAACTTCGCACAGCGTCAGCTGACGGAACTGCTCAATGTCGAAGCAAATGTCAGCACGATTAAAGCATTCACAGAAGGCGAGAAAGCACCGTGGGCGGTAAGTTATAAGCCGAAGAAATGACCTCACCCCCCGACCCCCTCTCCATGCTAAAGCACGGCGAGGGGGAGCAGATTATGGTGAGATGAATTATGGCTGTTATAGAAAAAATAAAACTGTTAGAGCCCATCTCCACATTGGAGAGGGGATGCCGAAGGCAGGGGTGAGATAAAATGGGACTGTTTTTTAAAAATAAAAAAGACGAAGTCAAAGAAGAGATCAAACATGAAGATAAGCCGCAGAAAGTGAGTCTCGGTCAGAAACTTCGCCAGATGTTCGGCGGACGGACGCTAAGCGATGAAGATCTTGATTCTTTGGAAGAGACTCTTATCGCAGCAGATATTGGGCCTGCGATCAGCTACGAGCTTATCGAGACACTGCGCAGCAAGAGCATTAAGACGATAGATGATGGCATAGAGTTGCTTAAGAGTGAGATGGAGTCTATACTTGTCGATAAATACTCTCCGATAGAGCGAGGTCAGCTCAATATCGTGCTTGTCCTCGGTGTTAACGGTGTAGGTAAGACAACTTCTATTGCGAAGATCGCTAACTACTATATGCGTCGCCGTTTCAAGGTGCTGCTGGCTGCGGCTGATACATTCCGAGCGGCTGCGACTGAGCAGCTGACCCGTTGGGCTAATAAACTTGACATCCCGATCATTAAGCAGGGCGAAGGTGCCGATCCTGCAAGTATCGTATTCGATGCTATAGACTCGGCAGTCGCTAAGGGGATAGATCTGCTGCTTATCGATACTGCGGGGCGGCTGCATACTAAGGCTAACCTGATGGAAGAGCTTAAGAAGATTGAGCGGATTATCGAGATGAAGCGGACTAAGGATAATATCAACTTCATCAAGATGAATATGCTCGTCATTGACGGCACGACCGGTCAGAATGCGTTCCAGCAGGCTCAGGCATTCAATGAACTTATCGGAGTGGATGGTATCGTTATTACGAAGTATGACGCTCAGTCCAAAGGCGGTATAGTATTCACTATCGAGAAGAAACTCGGCATCCCGTTCTATTTCATCGGAACAGGTGAGCAGCTGGAAGATCTGCAGCAGTTTAAGAGTGATGAATTTATCCAAAACATTTTTAATTAGTCTATTCATTCTCATTGCATTCTCGGCATTCGGGCAGGAGACTTTGCCTCTGAATACGGAAACGCTGTCCGGTGATGTGTCTGCCGATGGCAATGCCGTTGTTGTAAAAGATCCCAATCGAACGGAGTATTATCGATCAAACTCCAATGGTCTTACGCTTGTTGAGATCAAGGACTCTGAACGCATGGGGTATAAATTCGTTCTTCAGGTTGATTATGATGATAATAAAGAGTCCGTCAAGATCTTATATCGGCATAACAGTGAGATAAAGCGGTGGGAGTATTCTTACAAATCCGGCATTCTTGATTATGAGTCTTATATCAAAGAAGGTGTTTTGTCGGAGATGTATTATTATGATCGGCAGGGGCATAAAATTCGCGAGGAGAATTATAAGAATGGGCAGATTATCAAAGTTTCGACATTTTCATATAACCGAGAAGGACTTGTCAGTCTGGAGAGCACTGAGAGCAAGATAAGCAATCAGGTGACGGAGACTCGCTATCGCTATGACAATCTCTTCCGAATAAAACAGATCGCCAGAACTTATCCGGACGGTCATGTCGTTTATTGGGAGTCATTCCTGTCGGATAAAGGCATCCTTGTCAAGGAATATTATACACTTGAGAATGAGAAGTATGTGTTTTATTATAATAAATTCGGACAGGAAGTATCAGGGCAGATCCTCGCCATTGAGGAGAAGGAAGAAGAAGTAAAAGATGACGACAAGGAGAACGCCTCATCTGATAAAAAAGACGACAAATCGGCAGAGACTGACAAGTCCGAGAAGAAGATGGTTAAGACAGAGCGGGTGAAGTCGCAGTGGGAGAATACATATATCGAGAAAGGTCTGCGTGATCAAAAGGTAGAGGAAAACTTCGAGTTGAATAAAAAGGTCATCACTAATTATAACAAAGACGGCAAAGAAACTAAGATCCAGATATTCTTCGATGATGTTATCTCTACTATAGAGTATTATGATTACGACAGCGAAAAGCGAGTGATATATTATAAGATTATCCAAGATCTTAATAAAGATGAGACATTCTACAGATACAACGAAGCCGGAGATATAGTCAGCACCCGATATGCTGAGAATGGCAAAACCAAGAAAGAAGTGATCAACCATCCCGACGGCATTAGGGAAGAGATCATCTACACCCGCAGCAATGCCAAGATCAGCAAGATGTATGATGCTGATGGAAATTTAATCAGATAAAAAAAATGAGATTTTTATTATAAAATCTCATTTTTTTTACAGTTGACTTATTATTTTTATAAAATGTTTTATATCAATCAGGCAGTTTTGCAAAATGCCGTAAACGATTGAGTAGTCTATCTCTTTATATTGGTGGACTGCCAAATTGCGAAATCCGACTGCTTTGGATAGTCTGAGTGACAGATCCTGCGGTATAATGTTCAGTTTCGCAAGATTAGAGAATGCAGCAGCCATTGTAGGTGATATAGTATCAGCATGGTCTGCTAAAATATGAGCCGCTATGTCAGCGCATAATTGTATCGCTCGTTCCAGATTAAGCATTACAATATCCTGCTTGTCATAGTTGTCAACCAGGTCATTCTGATTTTGCACATTCTGACTTTCGATACGGTTTAGGCATCTGAGGACCGATTCTATTTTATTATTAAGCGTTGATCGGTTCATTTAGGTATCTCCTTAGTTTCTCCCGCTGCAGCCTGCGGATGATAGGATATTCATCTTCCATAAAGATAAGTGATTTCATAAGATAATAATGATAAGTGTCATGGTTATATCGTATTCTGATATTATTGCACATAATCTCATGGAGAAATACGCCCTCGCATTGTCTTAGATCAACCAGATCGACATCAATATGCAGGAGCAAAGTCAGTTCAGTCTGCATATCGAGTATTTCGTCCAGAGACAGCCTTTTGTCAGTATGCACAGCTATGTCAGCATCACTGTCAGGTCTGTTTTTGCCGTCTGCGAATGAACCAAATAAAAGGATTGTATCGAACTGCGGCTTTTGAGAGAAGAAGTTAGTGAGTTCAAGGACAATTTCATTTTTATTCATAGTACAATTTTATCATAAAATGTGAAAAAAATCTCATTTTTTTTACATAAATTTATAAAAAAATAAATTTTTGCAAAAAGAATTTGACTAATATCAAAAAAATAATATAATAAAAACATAATTTATAAAAGGAGTAGTCAATGGCTGAAGTAAATTTGGTAAAAGTTGACAAAATTTATCCCGGCAATGTTCAAGTCGTTTTCAAAAACGACATTGATGTCAAGGATAAAGAATTTGTTGTTTTCGTTGGTCCGTCGGGCTGCGGAAAGTCAACAACACTGCGAATGATCGCCGGACTGGAAGAGATTTCAGCAGGTGATTTGTTCATCGACGGTAAAAGAATGAATGATGTACCGCCGAAAGACAGAGACATTGCAATGGTATTCCAGAACTATGCTCTGTATCCTCACATGACAGTCTTCGATAACATGGCTTTCGGACTGAAGATCAGGAAGTTCCCGAAAGAAGACATCGAGACTCGTGTTAATGAGGCGGCAGGTATTCTGCATATCGAACCTTTCTTGGATAGAAAGCCGAAGGCTTTGTCAGGAGGTCAGAGACAGCGAGTTGCTATGGGACGAGCTATCGTTCGTAAGCCGAAAGTATTCCTGTTTGATGAGCCTTTGTCAAACTTGGATGCTAAACTGCGAGTAACGATGCGTGCTGAGATTAGCCGATTGGCTCATCGACTGCAGACGACAATGATCTATGTAACACACGACCAGATCGAGGCTATGACAATGGCTGACAGGATCGTTGTTATGTATAACGGTCATATCCAGCAGTATGATACACCGCTTAATCTGTATAACCATCCTGCTAACAAGTTTGTTGCAGGTTTCATTGGATCACCTCCGATGAACTTCGTTAATGTTAAGATAGCAGAAGAAGGCGGCAAGATCGTTGCTAAGCATCAGGACTTTACAGTTACTCCGACAGCAGAGCAGCAGGCTGCTTTGAAACCGTATATCGGCAAAGAAGTAACATTCGGTGTTCGACCGGAAGATCTGCATGATGACAAGTCAATGCCGAACAAGATTAAGGCTGTAGTAGATGTCGTAGAACCTTTGGGTGCTGAGGTATATGTTTATATCTCAACAAGTGACGGTGCTTCAATGACAAGCCGACTTGATCCAAGCTGCACATACACAGTTGGACAAACTATAGAATTGGGCGTTACAATGGACAAAGCTCACTTCTTTGAAAATGAAGAAAAACAAACAAATGAATACGGCAAGCGAGAAGAAGTTTGCATAATCTAATGTTTGTGTAGGTAAATGTAGAAAATGCAGTCCGTAAGGACTGCATTTTTTTTGTCCGCCACGGATGACGGGTAGGTCTGCGGCTCACGGACGAAAAAGCCACAGTGCTTCCATTTTTATTCTTGACAAGTCACGATTTTATTGATAAAATGAATATAAGGAGTTTCAAATGGATTATTCTATTTTGGAAGTTACAGTGCCTAATAAGGTCAAAAAATTTATTGCAGCATCAAAAACTATGGATAATGTGTTAATGAACGCACTGATTTTGTATCCTTATATTGCAGATCGAATTATTTCTCATGGCTATGCAGCCGAGATGCTTGGAATATCCAAGATGAGACTGATAGAATTATATGCTGCTGTAGGCATACCGTATTTCGATATGAATGAGGAAGAATTTAAGAAAGAGTTGAAGATTTTTGATGAAGTTGTCGGTGCTGTTGTATGATTGTTGTTTCAGATACAACCCCGATTATTTCCTTATTAAAAGTTCATCAGATTGATTTGCTGGAAAAATTATTTGGGAAAGTGATATTACCAGCTGAGGTTTACGAAGAGTTGACAGTCGATAATCGGTTTTATAAGGAAATTGCAGATTTTCAGGAGTGCGATTTCTTTGAAATTGAAGATTGTATCGATGATGAAATTTTGGAAAAATTTAAACAAGATAATAAGTTGGATGCCGGAGAAAGTGCCGCTCTTATTTGGTGTGAAAAATTGGCTGCTGATTTAATACTTATGGATGAAAAAAATGGCAGAGATGCAGCTGATACAATGAATCTAAAATGTATGGGAACAATCGGTATAATTGCCGGTGCATATCGCAACAGGTTGTTATCGAAGCAGGATGTTATAAGTATAGTTCTGGGGCTGCAAAAATCAGGTCGATTTATCAGCGATGGATTATATAAAATGTTAATGGAAACGATAGAAGAATAAATACTATGATGAAACATTACTATATCCAACTAAAGAAAAGCGAAACGATGCCGCTGGCACAGACTCTTGTCACTAAACTCTCGATGGCTTCTGATGAGGTCGAGACTCTTATCTATCAGGGCGGAGTCTGGGATAACAATACGAAAGTGCGGCTGAAAGATCCCGATATGATGGTAACTGATGCTCACCTGCTGTCGATATATGTGCCTGAGTTCCCCATTATAGAATACACTCTCAAACCGGAAGACATCATTTACGAAGACGAGTATCTGACTGTGATATATAAGCCTAAGGGGATTAATACTACTCCGTCGCCGTTTAGCGATATTGACTGCATTATTCACAGTGTGCAGAAGTATTACGACAGCAAGGGGATTGATTATATCGTGCAGCCTATCAATCGGCTGGACTGCCCGACTGACGGACTGCTGGTCTATGCTAAGAATAAACAGATCGAAGTTGCGATGCACAAGATATTTATGGATCGCCGCATTCGCAAGATGTATATCGCTCGGACGAAGCCGTTCCCGATGAAGCGGCAGACATTCCTCTTCCACGATATGCTTGAGTGGAAAGGTAAAGAGCAGGAAGCGATCAGTTATGTGAAATTCCTCTCAGAAACTAACGGGATGTATAACTTCTGTGTATACCTTATGACAGGCAGAACTCATCAGATCCGCAAGCACTTCAAGCGGTATCTCAATCCGATTATCGGTGACTCGATCTATGGTCACTACAAACGCACCGATGAGCTGCAGTTGACATGCTACTATTACAGGTTCAACCATCCTGCAACCGGCAAACAGCTGGAGCTGAGTATATATGACAGGGTGATGGGGAAATGAAAGGAAGATAATAAAAAAAAGCTCATCAGCTGATGAGTTTTTTTTTATTATCTTTTTCCTTGACAAATTTCAAACATTTGTATAGTATGGAAACATATAATATGAATGGATAGAACAACTATGAAAGTCGAAACAAAGAAATATGCCAAAGGAGCTTTCATTTATCTGGAAAGCGACACTAATTTCAGGCAATTCTATATTGTGAAGTCAGGCAAGGTGCAGTTGTCGCGGTTTAGCGACTTCGGCGGTCAGATGGACGATGTGCGCGGTATAGGATATATTATCGGGATAATACAATGTATAAGCGGACTGAGGCTCAGTGAGCGTGCTGTTGCACTGACTGATTGTGAGCTGATAGTCATATATCGAGATCAGATTGAGCAGTTGTATACCGACCATCCTAAGACGATCCTTAAGATCATTGCTGAGTATTCCGAGATACTGCGGACTCTTGATAAGGAGTTGCTGAAGAACTCTGCCGGATTTGAATACGGTATGCGGAATATGAGGATCTTTGAGTTTGTGCAGGGCTATCTGAGTATCGGTGACAAGCAGAAAGCAGCACATCTGCTGCATAATTATATCAGTGAGCCTGATATATCAGCTGATGACAAGAGGAAAGCTCTTAGTGCGTTGGAGACACTGCCTAAAGTGCAGCTGTATCGGTCTGAGCAGGTCATCTCAGAGAGGCGATATTCTGCCGGCAGGGTTATCTTCACTGAGAATGAGCTTGGCGATGTATTCTACATTATCAAGTCTGGCAAAGTCCGCATAACGAAGTTGGAGAGCAAGGATAAAAATGAAGCATTCATTGCGTCACTCGGTGCAGGTGATATATTCGGTGAGATGGCCATTCTGAATGATAAGCCTCGCAATGCGTCTGCCGTTGCCGAGACAGAGAGTCTGCTGATGGTTATCCGCAAGGATGGGATCAACAATCTGCCGCCGTCAATGTTCGTCAAGATACTGATACTGCTTACACGGCGGATCTGGCTTGTGCAGAAGCAGCTCCAATGCAGTCTGACAGATAATCCGTCGCTGAAATGCTACATCTATATCATCGCTAAGATTAACCTCGCCGGGATGAATGAGGAAAATGACTATAATAAATCTTTTGACCTTAAGATGACGGAAGAGGAACTTTATCGGACTTTGGGTATCATGCCTAATGAAGCCGGATCAAGATTGGATGACTTTAGGACTGACCGCAATATGATATTCGAGAGCGGCGGTATCAAGATCCAAAAAATCGGTGCTGTGTTCGATAAATATCTGTATCTGTTTAAACGGCGAGCCGACACATAATGAGTCAGAACAGGCATATTGTTGCACATGGCATTATTCTAAATACTTATCCGTTTCGCGAGATCGACAGGAACTTTGTGCTCATTTCACCGGAGCTGGGCATTATCAGAGCAACGGCGTATGGAGCATGTAAGGTTAAGAGCCGTTTCTGTGCAGTTGTGCAGCCTTTCGTCAGTGCGACATTCAACCTTTACTACAATCCGCAGGATCAGTCTTACAAGTTGGAAGACATTGCCGAAGCTGATACACATGATGAGCTGCGTGCTGATATTAGGCTGATATATCTCGTTTCGTTTTACAGTGATGTTATAAGGAACAGTTTTATTGCACCGGAGGACTTTAAGAGTTATTACTATATGTTGGTATATTCGCTGGAGATACTGGAACAGCAGCACGATCTGCATAAGTCGTTTATATTCTTCGCAGCGAAGTTTCTCTTCCTTAACGGCACTATGAATATCTCTGACGGCTGCTGCATTTGTGGTCAGAATGCACAGATGTATTATTATGATGTCGGCAGGGCAGGGCTTGTCTGTCACAATTGTGCTTCGTCGCATCGCTTTGCTCTGAACCGGATTAGTGCCAAGCTGTTCGGCATATTCCTCACAGGCAGATATACGGCACTGCGGGAACTGGATATACCGGCAGAATGTTTCGGCAGTCTCTATGGTCTCTTGCTTGCATTGATGAAGTCTTTTTTCGATAAGCCGCTTAAAACCATTGATAATCTCAAATATGTATTTGTTTAGGGAAAAAAACGCTTGACATCCGAAAAATATTTTATAATAATAATATGTCATGCTGAACCTGTTTCAGCATCTCAAAAAAAAGAAATGAGTCCCTGAAATGAATTCAGGGTGACAAGAAGGAGTAGTTATGCACAACATTCTTTATATTCACGGATTTAATTCCAGTGGCAACTCAAATACTGTGTGCAATCTGAGGGCTATGTTCCCGGAGTATAATGTGTATTCGGATGATTTTGATCTGCTTGATCTTGACGGCACTCAGGATAAGATGCATCAACTGATGAAAAAATATCGGATCAATGTTCTAATCGGCAGCAGTTTCGGAGCATTTCATGTGCTGCTGCATGATACCAATGAGACAAAGATCGTTATCAATCCGTGTATGTATCCGTCTGTCGAGATACCGAAACTTGATCCATCGCTTAGTGAGGATGCTATCGCAGCTATGCAAGAATACGAGAGCCGCTATAAGCCTGCTCCGTATAAGATATTTGGCATATTCGGCAAAGATGATGAGTTGTTCTCATATCGGACGGAATTTCAGCGATTGTATGGCTATACAAACAATAAAAGTGATAATACTGTAATGATAGATGGTCATCATCGTCTGTCGCCGGATGAACTCCGCAGCGGTATAATACCGGCGTTCTCATTCTTAGGTCTGTGAATAAAAAAATCGGTTTGCACTAAGCAAACCGAATATATGCAATCTACGACTACTCAATCTCATCATCTTCTTCTACTGCAGTCTTTGTTTCATTGACTGAGTATTTTAGCTTGCGAAGCACATTCGCTGCTTTTTCATTATTGATCTGGCTGAGCAAACTGAGCAGATATGGAGAGGTAGAAGTCTGCCCCTGCTCTTCACTGTAAGCATCGATAGCCCGCAGAATATCTACAATGTCAGCTTCGGTCTGTTTCTCTATAATATTTACAGCGTCAGCAGGTGGCATATTATAGAGTTTAACTGCCTGTTCACGGATATTCTGCTGCTTGTCTTCCCATTGACGGTCGCGCTGGTCGAGGAATTCCGCTTTTTTGTTAAGCTCAGTTTCTTTTTCTTTAAGAGTTTCGAGTTTCTTATCGTTAATCTGACGCTCTTTATCTATCTCATTTTTCTCGTTGATCTGTTGTTCTTCGAGCAGTTCAAGACGCTGCTCCCATTTGTTGAGTTCTTCCTGACGCAGCAGGAACGGATCTTCACTCGCTCTGATCTTCTTCTTCAGAGACTTGCTTCGCATATTTGTGATGATCGGTATATTGAGATTGATACCGACTCCTGCCATATTAGCAACCAAGTCGATCAGTATAGATCCGACTATGATAAGCACTATGATAAGCAGAATGAGAAAAAACGCTTTGCCAAGATTCCCTGATGATTGTCTTTTTGCCGCCATTGAAGACTCCTAATTATATTTCTTCATTTATACATAATTTTTTTTGATTTGTCAATTTGAGAATATAATATTATTAAATTTTGAATTTAAAAAAACCGCTTTTCGCGGTTTTTTTAGTTATTTAGCTTTTTTGCTTTTGCTGCACATTGACTTTGCGATCTCGTGCGAGTTCGGCAAGTATGATTTCATATCATTGCCTGTTTGCTTCAGACCTGCCCGCAGATTCTGCTCTAATTTTTCATAACACTCGTCACAGAAATCAAAATCCTGAACATAGTGGATGTTTGGATCTGCTGTGTTGTTCTTGATAGCGAAAGTCTTTCCGCAGCTGTCACATTGTGTAAATACCATGTATTACTCCTTTTTGTTTAGTAAACTAAACATTATTACAATATAATCTCGGATATTTCCATCCTTATAATATATTATTATTTTAAAAAAAACAAACAAATTTTAAAAAAAAATATTTTTGAATAAATTCCTTGAAATTCTTTCATATTAATACCATAATATAAGTATAAAAATCAACGGAGTTTTCAGATGAGTAACGAAAAAAGCGTAAATGCACCGAAAAAAATCGGATATAGATCCAAACCAATCTTAATTGAAATTTTTGCATTGGTATATCTGCTTAATCCGCTGGGGAATTTGATCTCACTGCTGTATTTCAACATGCAGAATACACCTTACGATAACCTGATGATGCTTTGGCATAGTATATGTGGCGGTAAGGTTATAGTTATTATTAATGTGCTGTTGTGGCTTTCTGCCATTCCGTTGGCATTTGGTCTGTATCGGGTGCATTTGTGGGCTTGGTATTATTTCCTCATTCACAGCATCAGTATGGTTATCATCAGTCTGTTTGACGGCAACGGGCAGTTTTGTCCGTCGATCGCTACTCTGATCAATGTCATATTCCTGACACCGATCGGATATTTCATATCTAAAGAAGTGCGGACACCGTATTTCAATCCGAGTACGCGATGGTGGACTCAGGCTGCGAGATTTCATCATGTGATCAATATTAATATCGATGGCAGATCATTCGAGACTTACGATCTGTCAGATACAGGTGCGTTTGTTAAATACGATGGCGATGCCGGTTTCCTCATTAAAGAGTTGTATCCTATTACGATTGGCTTGCCGAGCAGTTCTATCGAATGTTTTGCAGAGATTATCTGGCACAAACCGGAAGGTTCTGTGGAGCATCCTGCAGGATATGGCATTAAATTTGCAAAGATGTCATTCAATGACAAGCAGACTATCAAGAAATACATAAAATCTCTGCAGAGTATCGGCAAAGAGCAGCGATAATCAGGTAATGAGCAGCTTATGCCGAAATTCACAGCGGAACTTTCATTAATCATTCATCAGGCTGGGGCGTATGCGGAGGAAGCGAAGCATCGCTACCTGTCGGTAGAGCATCTTCTGTGGAAGATGCTTGATTCTGAATTTGTCATTGGACTGTTCAGCGATTTTGATATTGATATGCACACATTTGATCGGCTTCTTCGTGACCACTTAGCAGAATGTGAGACTATCGACAATGGCTCATCTCCTATCGTGACTGTGGCTCTCGATACATTATTGAAGAATGCCGAACTGCAGGTGTTGGGTGCCGGCAAAGATGAGATTGGCGTGCCACAGGTATTTGTGGAATTTTTCGATCTTGAAGAAAGCTACGCTAAATACCTGCTTGAACTAAGCGGATTGGACAAGATGTCTGCTATGGAGTATGTTTCATTCGGCGGAGAGTCTGAAGATGACTGGGGGTATCCTGATACAGAGGAAGAAGAGAATGATGACGATGAAGAAGATCTTGATGATGAAGAAGAAACCGAGTCAAATGATGATGAAGATAATCCCTTTGAGATGATTATCTCAGACGATAGTGATGAAGATGAAGATGACGGAGACGGTGAGCATGAAGATGAAAAAGATGACAAGAAGTCACAGATAAAATACACCGTTGATATGGTCGAAGAAGCGGCAGCCGGACAGTATGATAAACTTATCGGGCGTGAGAATGAAATTCAGCGGACGATAGAGATACTCTGTCGCCGACAAAAGAATAATCCAATCCATGTCGGAGATCCGGGAGTCGGCAAAACTGCCATTACAGAAGGCTTAGCGGCCAAGATCGCCTCGGACGATGTGCCGGATAAACTCAAAGGATTTAAGATATTTTCTTTAGATGTAGCTTCTATGGTTGCAGGGACTCATTACCGCGGCGATTTCGAGAAACGGATGAAGAAAACTCTCAATGCAGTGATGAAGTTAGGTCATGCAATAATATTCATTGATGAGATCCACACTGTTCTCGGTGCCGGTGATGCTTCCGGCGGCGTAGATATGTCGGCGATACTGAAACCGTATCTTGCCCGCGGACAGATACGCTGTATCGGAGCAACGACTTATGAGGATTATAAGCAGCATTTCGAGAAGGATAAGGCTTTTGCCAGACGCTTTCAGAAAGTAGATATACCTGAGCCGACAGCTGACGAGACTATGCAGATACTGCAGGGGCTTAAACAAAAGTATGAGGAATTTCACGGGGTGACATATTCAGATGCTGTTCTCAATGCCGTTGTAGATCTGTCTGGCAAATATCTGACTGACAGGAGATACCCTGATAAAGCGATCGACATTATCGATGAACTCGGCTCGCATGTGTCGCTATACGACCACCGCACTGATATAACTGTCTCTGATGTGGAGAATCTCGTCGCTTCGTCTGCGAAGATCCCTGTTAATCAGATAACAGAGGATGAGACTGCCGCTCTCGGTGACTTGGAAGATCGGGTTCGGTCACAGATATTTGCTCAGGATGAAGCTCTCCATTCTATCTGCAATGCAGTTAAGAGACACAGAGTAGGTTTGGGTAATCCTGAGAAGCCTATCGGCTCTTATCTGCTCATCGGACCGACAGGTGTCGGCAAGACTGAGCTGTGCCGCGTCCTGTCCAAAGAATTGTCTATCCCGCTGCTGCGTTATGATATGTCCGAATTTATGGAGAAGCATACAATATACCGGCTTATCGGAGCACCTCCCGGATATGTCGGATATGAGCAGAGCAATAATCTGACCGATGCGATCCGCAAGTCGCCGCACTGTATTCTGCTGCTTGATGAGATAGAGAAGGCTCACCCGGATATATTCAACGCACTGCTACAGATAATGGATCATGCAACGCTGACGGACAGCACGGGGCGTGACGCTGACTTCCGCAATGTGCTGCTGATGATGACATCGAATGTCGGTGCGGCGGAGATGAATGCTTACCGCGTAGGATTCGACAATAATCTTGACGGCGGCGGCAAAGCAATGGGCGATCCTATGTCAGCTGTGAAGAGGACATTCTCACCGGAGTTCCGCAACCGTCTTGATGATACTATCCTGTTCGGTCGGCTTGATCGCGAAGCTATTGGTAAGATCGTCGATAAATACCTTGCTCAGCTGCGTCAGCAGCTCAATGCTAAGAATATTGACCTTATCGCCGAAGAGTCAGCTATGACTTATCTTGCAGACAATGGCTACAGTCCTGAGTTCGGAGCGAGACCTATGGCTCGCCTCATCCAGAATGAAGTCCGTAATGCAGTGACAGAGATAATACTTGCCGATGCTCATTACAAGGGCAATCTGTACTTGCGAGTCAAAGGAGATAAACTATGCGTAGCCAAATCATAAAGGAACACACAATAACATTCCTGCTTGCATCAGGAATGTTATTGTGTGCTCTATGTTCGTGTGCGTCTATGCCGACTGTAAAAGAGATTGCCCGCAATCGTGATTTCCAAGCCAATACATTCTCACTGCAGATGCTCATCGAGAAATACGGCAGGCAAACAACGGAAACAGTGGTGCTGTTCTCAGTCGAGCATGGTTTCGATGCCACTGTGCGAGACTCACTTAGATCCAGGTCTGATATAGAAGGTGCTGTTCGCTATATGGATATAATGGCGATGCAGTATCAGTCTGATCAGAGGGCAAGGTGTTTCCTTAATATATCTATACTGTATTATCTGCTCGGCGACCGGGATGGACTGGATAAATATTACAAGCTGGCGAATGGGCTTGACTTCAGTGATGATACTAAAAGGACATTCAAAAGGATGATGGTGATCTATCCGAATTATTAGTAAAATTGGTTATTGATAAAATTATTCCATAAATTAATTAAATTTCTGAATTTATCAAAAAACAGTTGAGTAAAACTAAAATTTGGAGTAAAATATGGTAAGAGAGAATGAATAATGAAAACAACACATTCTTACTATAACGATAAAGAAGGAGCTGCAGATGTTGGCAGATGTAAAGAACGGATTTAATGAGAAAGCAAAGAAATCGATCGACAGTTTCGTAGAACAGGTTAAGAAGATCAGAACAGGGCGTGCAACGCCGAGCGTGCTGGACAATGTAATGGTAGATTACTACGGCACTCCGACTCCGCTGCCGCAGACTGCGAATGTTACATGCCCGGAGGCAAGACTGATACTGATACAGCCGTGGGACGCTTCGACACTTAAGGCGATCGAGAAGGGCATACAGAAAGCAGAACTTGGATTTAACCCGTCTAATGATGGTCATGTGATCCGCATTGTTATCCCGCCACTGACAGAGGAGACTCGTAAAGAACTTGTTAAGCAGGCTAAGTCTGTTGCAGAGCAGGCTCGTGTGTCTATCCGCAACCTGCGCCGCGACTGCAATGAGCAGCTGAAGAAACTCAAGAAAGACAATACGGTTACTGAGGATGAAGAGAAGCAGGGCTTGGATGAGATCCAGAAGATGACTGATAAATTTATCAAAGACATTGATGAGATCCTTGCTAAACGAGAGAAGGACATCCTCGAAATCTAACAATGAGCGAGTCTAACAAATTAAATCATATTTCTGTGATAATGGACGGTAACGGTCGCTGGGCACAGGCAAAAGGTCTGCCTCGGACGGCCGGGCACAGTGCCGGAGTTGAGAAGGCGAAAGAGATCGTCATGGCTGCAAGAGAAGTCCGTATCCCGTATATTTCATTGTACACATTCTCTAAGGAGAATTGGAAGCGAGCCGAACAGGAAGTCTCATTCCTGATGGGGCTTGTAGTCAGTCATCTTGAGAAAGAGTTCGACTTCTATATACGCAATCGCATCAAGATACGGCATCTTGGCGACAGAGCCGGTTTGCCGCCGAAAGTATTGGCTGCTATAGACAGAGTGGAGCGTGAGACCAATGATTTTGATACGATTACGCTGCTGCTCGCTCTTAATTACTCCGGCAAATATGATATTGTGCAGGCTTATCAGAAGATGCAGGCTCAGGGCTTAGAGCCCAATGAGGAGAATGTGTCGAAATGTCTGCTGACAGCGAACTATCCTGATCCTGACTTAATCATTAGGACAGGCGGAGAATACCGTATCAGCAACTATTTCCTTTGGCAGGCAGCGTATTCCGAGTTCTATGTATCGAACAGTTATTGGCCTGACTTCACGAAAGCAGAATTTTTTGATGCAATAGAGAATTATAAAAACAGAGACAGACGATTTGGCGGTGTAAAACAATGACGAATTTCCAAAGCAGATTGCTTCTGACATTGACTGTATTGCCGACAGTTTTTGCTTCACTTTTTTTCCCGATGAGCAATCACATTATAGTTATGCTTGTGTTTGGTGTTGCAGTGACTGTATTCGGCAGCTACGAGTTTAACTCGCTGATATACAAGAAAGGCATAGATGTTCGCCGTTGGTTTATCCCGACGGTTAATACATTTATCTATCTGTTTGCGTATTCCGTCTCGATCAATTTGTTCGGCATCAATCAGAGCGGTGTCTGTTGGGAGATCTTCGTTACGATCCTACTCGGCATATTTATGTTTGTCTATGCACGGGATATTTTCAAGTCGGATCTGACTCATTCTCTTGAGAAGATGGCATATACGATACTGGGCATTATCTATATTGGTGTGCCGTCATTCTTCCTGCCGTTTCTGTTCAATGTGTCGTCTACTCCGCTGCCTGCGGATGAGTGTACTCCGATATTTGTCAATGTGGCATCACACGGAACTCTGACAGGTTCGCTGCTTGCAGTGTTTTTCATAGTGCTGGTGTGGGGCAATGATATATTTGCTTATGTATTCGGCATGGCATTCGGACGCAGCAATGTTATCGGACTTACAGTTAGCCCGAAGAAGTCATGGGCAGGATATATCGGCGGGTATTTTTTGGTATTTTTCTTCACTGCGTTGTTCTATATAATGTTTGATACCGAACTGCTCGCATTTATCCCATTCTGCGGAGACTTCATTGGATTCGATTGGTGGTTCTACTTTGTGTTCCCGGCGATTACAGGATTCCTCGTGCCGGCAGGAGACTTGGCTGAGTCTGTCATCAAGCGTTCCGCTAATGTGAAAGACTCCGGCAATGTTATCCTCGGTCGAGGCGGATTGCTTGACTCGGTTGATACGCTGCTCTACATCCTGCCGATATATTTCATGCTGATACAGATATATATGATCGTGCGTGGGTGAGAGCTGGTTATAACGATAAAAAAAATGAGATTTTGTCAGAGCAAAATCTCATTTTTTTATCCTTTTTGCTAATGTCATTATAATTCTGCGATGACTTCTACTTCCGCCAATACATTCTTAGGCAGAGTTTTGACTGCTACACAGCTGCGAGCCGGAAGCGAGGTGAAATATTTGCCATACACTTCGTTAAATGCGGCGAAGTCATCCATATTTGCCAAGAAACAAGTCGTTTTAATGGCTTTATCCATAGAACTGCCGGCACTTTCAAGGAGTGCGGATAAGTTCTTCATAATTTGTTCTGTTTGACCTGCAATGTCAGAGGCTTCGACAGTATTTGTCGCAGGATTGATGGCGATTTGACCTGATGTAAATACAAGTCCGCCGCTGACGATTGCCTGAGAGTATGGCCCGACTGCTGACGGTGCTTTGGTTGTTTGGATTTTTTTCATTTTGGTTATCCTCCGTTTTTATTTGTATTATATCACATTTACATCTCACTTGTGATTTTAAATCCATTTTTTGTTAATTCTTGTTTTATTCGCTGAATATGATCATAATTTCGAGTCTCAAGCGTAATTCTAAGATAGCAGCCATTGACATCGCTGCCCTCGTTGGCTCGTTCATGATGAATCGATATGACATTTGCTCCCAGTGCAGCGAAGATTTTAGATACATCACTTAACTGTCCCGGTTTGTCAATCAATTCAATATTCATAGAATAAGTTCGTCCTGTCATAAGCAGACCTCTGTTTATAACTCTTGACAGAATTGTCACATCGATATTGCCGCCTGACAGCAGACAGACTGTTTTCTTCCCTTCGATAGGAACTTTGCCGAACATAGCCGCGGCAACAGATGCCGCTCCGGCTCCTTCTGTGACAAGTTTGTGCTGCTCCATCAGAGCAAGAATGGCTGCGGAGATCTCATCATCAGTAACTGTGACAACTTCATCGACATAATCCGAGACATACTGGAATGTATGTTCGCCAGGTTCTTTGACAGCGATTCCGTCGGCAATTGTTGATACGCTTTCGAGTTTTTGTATCAGATGATTATGAACGGAATTAAACATACTTGGAGCACCGGCAGCCTGCACGCCATATACTCGAATGTTTGGATTCAGCGATTTGATTGTGAATGCGACACCTGAGATGAGTCCGCCTCCGCCAATTGGGACAATGACAGCGTCAATGTCGGGCAGCTGTTCAAGAAGTTCCAGACCTATTGTTCCCTGACCTGTTATGACTTGCTCATCGTCGAATGGATGAATGAATGTATAGCCTTGTTCGTCTCGGAGACGAAGTGCTTCCAAATACGCATCATCATAAACACCTTTGACAAGACGGATTTCAGCTCCGTAGCTGCGAGTTGCTTCTACTTTGGAGATTGGTGCTCCGTCAGGCAGGCATATAATGGAGCGAATACCGCTGCGAGCCGCCGCTAATGCAACACCTTGTGCATGATTGCCGGCAGAACAGGCTATTACGCCTTTTTCTTTTTCCTCATTAGAGAGCTGCGAGATTTTATAATATGCTCCCCGCACTTTGAATGAGCCGGTAATCTGAAGGTTCTCAGTTTTGAGATAGATTTGAGCCGCCGGATTAATTTTTGGTGCGGCTATCATATCTGTCTGCCGAATTACTGTGTCCAATACATATTTTGCGTGATAAACTTTATCGAGTGTGATCATTGTGTTATCCTCCGTTTAAATTTCTGTTATCATATCATCGATTGATCCGCCCGGCGGCAGCATTGGCAGGACGAATTCGTCACAATTGACAGCACAATCTATTAAGAATGGCCCATTATGTGAAAATGCTTCCTGACATGCTTTGTCAAGTTCTTCTTCAGTCGATACTCTTACTCCTTTCGCTCCGAATGCTTCTGCCGTCTTAACGAAGTCTGTCTGACGGTTTAATGTGGTATTAGAATAATGAGCATTGTAGAATAGCGTCTGCCATTGACGAACCATTCCAAGCACGCCATTATTCATAATGACTATGACAAGCGGAATGTTTTGTGAAACGGCTGTTGCCAATTCGTTGAGATTCATTCCGAAGCTGCCGTCACCTGTAAACAGGACACTTCGTTTGCCTGTTGCTTTGCTTGCTCCGATTGATGCTCCCATTCCGTAGCCCATTGTGCCTAAGCCTCCGCTTGTCAGAAATTGTCTCTGCCGTGAGAATGGGTATCGTTGAGCAGTCCACATTTGGTGCTGTCCGACATCGGTAGCGATTGAGCTGTCTTGGGCATGTTTTTGCACAATGTCGATAATCCGATATGGGTTAAGCCATTCTGTAGGTGTGTCGTTCATACCTGCTGCGGTAATACGCTGTTCTTTGTCTATAAGTTGTCGGATATGTGCTATCCATTGCGGATGGTTTTTCTGCTGAATTTTATTATTCAGCCGTATAAGCGTATCTTTGACATCGCCAAGAATGGCAATATCCGCCGGTATATTTTTGTTGAGTTCCTTTCTATCGGTATCAATATGGATAATGCGAAAATTCTTTCGGAATCTCTCTTTGTTGCCTGTTGCTCTGTCGCTGAATCGCACACCGACTGCGATGACAAGATCTGCATCATCTTCCGCCTTAGATGATGCATAATGACCGTGCATTCCCTGCATTCCAAGGAAAAGCGGCGTATCAGTTGGTATCGCAGATAATCCCATAAGAGAACATCCAAGAGGAGCGTCGATTTTCTTTGCGAGAGCAAGTATTTCTTCGGAAGCATGACTTGAGAGAATGCCGCCGCCGAAGTAGAGATATGGACGCTGCGAAGAGTTTATGAGCTCTGCCGCTTCATTTATGATATTGTCCGATGCTGTTTTTATCGGGTTAGGGGCGACCGGATTCTGCGGCATGTAATCACATTCTGCGATCTGCACATCTTTCGGAATGTCTATTAAAACAGGTCCCGGTCTGCCTGAGATAGCAGTGCGGAATGCTTCACGGATTGTGTCGGCAAGCAGGTGAACATCTTTGACTATCCAATTCTGTTTAGTGACAGAGCGTGTTATATCGACGATGTTTACTTCCTGAAAGCTGTCTCTGCCGAGGAGTGGGCATGGAACATTTCCGGTGATGGCTACCAGCGGAACAGAGTCAAGATAAGCTGTTGCTAAACCGGTAACAATGTTTGTTGCCCCAGGGCCTGATGTTGCGATTAATATTCCCGGCTTGCCAGAGGCTCTTGCATAGCCGTCCGCTGCATGAGAAGCCCCCTGCTCATGAGCGGTGATAATATGTGTAATGCGAGATGAGTTTAGGTACAGTTCATCAAAAATATTTAGAACCTGCCCACCCGGATAACCGAACACTGTGTCACACTTTTGTTCGATTAGTGTTTCGATAACTATTCTTGCTCCTGTCATATTAATCATAACCTCCTAAACAAAAAAGCCTTGGCGGTGTTCCGCCAAGGCTTTTTTTTCCGTATTTAATACTATTAAGCGTTATCCTTTATTTATATTACTCGGAGTATTAAGGCAGAACGAAGTGGGGGCACAGCCCATAATAATGACTGCACCAATCATAATAATGACAATGTTACAAATAATCGATGTCACTTCGTCTGACTCCTTTACCGAAATATGGAATGGAGTATATAACTATTTTATCGTCTTGTCAAGATAAATTTGAGAAAAAATTAGATGAAAATTTTACTTCTGCAGTTCATTATATGCCGCTTTCATTGTTTTGAGCTTATAATAGAATTTCTTGTAGAATTTCATTTTTGCTTTGACAACATCGAGGCGAGCTTTAATTTCTTTGGTAAGCAGGTCTTTCTGCTTAATCGCAGCAACTTTCTGTTCGCAGAGTTCTTCTTCTTTTGCTTCAACGAGGTTGATGACGATCTTCTGCAGGTTGGACAGTTTGTCTTCGATAGTTGTGAATTTCTGTGCTTCGTTGGCAGTTATTGCACCTTCAAGTAATTTCTCAAATTCTTTTGCACTATCGATTTTTTTTGTAATCATATTCACTCCGTATCATTTATCAGTTTTTTGTATTTTTCGATGTCGAATATCATTTTCTTATTAGTATCCATAAATTCCTGCAATATTTTCGTTGCAGCAATCTGATCAACGATCTGTTTCTTCTTCTTGCGTTTCT
>JAFYAI010000138.1 GCA_017540815.1 Spirochaetales bacterium | reverse complement strand
GCAATGTGCGATAAATAATTGAAGAAATCAGAAATTTCTGTTGAAATTTCTGATTGTTTTGATATAATAACATCACTTGGAAAATGGTGTTATTATGGTATATATTATTATTGTCGCCGTTTTGGCGGTGCTTTTTGGACTTAGAGCAGTTTCGTGTTTCATACTGCGGGAAGACAGAAGTCAGATCATGATGTGTCTTGTCTATGTTATATATGTGCTTTTTACGATCAATCATCGGTTTATGGGAGGGTCTGTTCATTCGGACAGTATATTTAATCTCTTGTCATATTTCTTGCTGACAGCGACATATATCCTTGTCGGAGAGTATGTCTGCAGCATATATCATAATAAAGCATACAGATATATATCGATCGGACTTTATACGGTTTTAGTCATTCTGATGATCAATCAGTATGTATTGTGTGCACTTAATATCAATGGTCTTCTTTTCCTGATCGGTATGTGTGAGATGTCAGTCATATTTGTAGTTAATGCGGCGGTTTTCCTGATAAAAGATTTCAAGAAACTTAGCACTGATACACGGCTGCTTATCGCCACTACTGACTTTATGGTGCTTTGCCTTGTGATGATACTGATATTCAATCTGATGGATATGCGTCGTGATGTGTATTGGTTTGCATTCGGCATTCTTCTCTACATCCTTACCGCAGAATATGTCTCTGTAAAAAGGATCAGACAGCGGCTGTCAGACTTCAATGATATTGATAAACAGATGAAGTCCGGACATGTTATGGCAGAGTCAGAGTATAAAGAAGAATGGAAAGGAACACTAAAGACAGTATTTGATCTTATGGCCGAAGATGAGAATCGAACGGCGAAAAACATTGCATTCATAACCAATCTGTCTGTCAATACGGTCAAATCATATATGTCACAGATCTATTCTCATTTTGGTGTCCACAGCCGTGAAGAGTTCCATAAAAAAATCAGCAATTACCGACAGTCTGATGAGCCGGCTCATTAATTTTTTTAAATTTATATTAAAATATCTCATTTTTTCGCTTTAAATATGACAAGTGTATATAGTGTCTCTTGTAATCATACACACTACCTATGAGTATTAATACTATGCTGAAGAGTATTAATACTTCTGCCCAAAAGTATTAATACCATTTTCTTGAGTATTAATACTTTTTTCTGTTTGACAGTTTCCGAAAAGTGGAATATTATTGGTGATGTCAAGGGAGGAAGAGTTTAGACTAGTATGAACATATTCTGACTGAGATAAAAAAAGCCGCGTAACGGCAAGGAAAAATTATTTATTAAAAAAAACAATAAGGGAATTGTAAATTAGGAGTCTAACAGATGAAAAAAATTATTTCAACAATCTTAACAGTATTATGTATGACAGCAATGGTCTGCTGCAGCAATGAAAGTGTGATAATGGGAAATGAAAGTACAACAACAACGACAATAGCAACAACAATCAATGCAAACACATTGGCATTAGGAAAGGTGATAGCCAATGCGAAACTGCAGGAAGCCGTCATGAATGGTAATACAAGTTGGACGGAGCAGACAGAGATTAGTGACTATTATCCGATCTATACTGCAGGTATCGACGGAGTGAGCCATATCGAGTTTAAGCTGACAACCAATGGAGAAGATGCCGGCTACATCTTGGCAAGTGTAACAGATAATGATATACTTGTGCCGGAATGTTCGGACAATGCCAAGTCTACGACGGAGATCTATCGTGATGCACTTAGCAGGACAGACTTCAATGTCTATCGATATAATTGGTTTGAGAGTGCCGCAGAGTCTGCAGATAACGGACGAGGCGGCGTTACTGTGCTGGCAAGCATAGGATTTGACGGCGGCGATATTAGAGTTCACAACGGCGGCCGAGGTGAAGACAGAGAATTTGATAATGAGTATGCTCAAAAGAAAGCGGCGTATGCTGCAAAACTTAAAGAGAATAAATGTCTGCCGTATTATGACAAGACAGATTTGGAAAGATACTATGAGCAGCAGACTGCCGCAGGACGTGGTGAAGTGGAACATACGGTATATGAGTATGAGAAATTGAGTCATTATATAGGTACTGATAAAAATGGAAATAAATATTATCTTCCTAATTGGAATCAGCCTTTTATAGCTGATAATATGCTGCGTAATCAGCCAATGGGATGCGGACCTGTTGCTTGGGCAATGGTATATGCCTACTGGAGTGTTTGTAAAGGGAAAACCAATTTATTTCCTGCTGATATTGGGGAAAATGAACTATATTTTAATGAGGAACCATGCTATTCAAGTTATGAGTTTAAAGACAAAACAAGTAAGATAGTTTATACAGGAATGATTTGGAATGTTATGAAAGCAATTCATGATGATACAGGAACTACTCACTCACTTGTTGAACATACTTCGTTTGGTTTAACAATGCCTTTAGATATGCCAAAAGGTATGCAGTATGCCAAGAAAAAAGGATATTCGTTTAATGTGAGCACAGAATGTAATGCAATGATTTATAATAACATTTATAATGAAATATGTGCTGACAGACCTGTAATTATCTATATGGATGCATGGAATTTTAACGGTAACAAAACATCTTTGCATTATACTGTTGCTTATGGAGCAGGAAGGAAAATATACAAAAGTACAAATGTTGTAACAGAATTTTGGATGGATCTGAATATGGGATGGAATG
This sequence comes from Spirochaetales bacterium, assembly GCA_017540815.1. Classification (GTDB taxonomy): domain Bacteria; phylum Spirochaetota; class GWE2-31-10; order GWE2-31-10; family MWDO01; genus RGIG6909. Next base: position 2,009 of record JAFYAI010000138.1, on the reverse strand, counting down.
GTAAATGTAGACAAGTATATTGTATCAGTGAATACTATGATGATAAGCCGTGGAAAGATCAAGACGGAGCAATGTCCTCATGTTTTAATTATTATCAGGTGAACCTTAGATAATAGGAGTTTTGTGTGAAAATCCGACTTATTATACTAATTTGTTTTATTACCATTTTACTGATTTCGTGTCCAGGTATGAATACAGATGTTCATCCGTATGCAATAATAGACAGTAAAGAAGAAATTTTGATTCCTGGAGAAACTGCTTATATTTATGTTTTGGCACGAGATGGAGTAAATGCAGATGATTGGCGAAAAAATTTTGGATTTACTGTACCTGCGTTAATATCTTCCAATGAAGGTATTAAATGTCATTATTCATATAACATTGGTGCAGAAGAAATACGTCGTATCAGTGACGATGAATCGATTTATAAAGTCCCGATTAACATTTCGTGTGGGATAGGCAATATTTATTTTCATACAAGTTTTATGTATAACTATCTTGGAAAGAAAAAAATAGCATATCCTATAGGAGTTGATTTATCAGTATCTACAGGGCATATCGGAGATGAAATAGTTGTTACTTGCAACAAACCTATTTTTGATGTTGAAACATTTACGCAAGCTAAATTAAAGCAGTTGGAAGAGATAAATTATTGTCCTGTATTTGTAAAGAAACATGGGGATATTCATGCTCGTGTTGCCGTGCCGATTGAAAACTGTAAAGTTAGTGATGAGTACCATATTTCGTTTCATATTCCGACTGATGCAGTGTCTGGACAAGTATTGCTGTTAAATGAAGGTGGAATACAGAATCTTCTTCCAGCTAATCTAAGCAATATTGAAGAACTTTGTGAAACATACATCAACTTCAACAGCACAAGCTGTGAAAAGTATGCGTATTATGCAAGCAGGACGGAGCTGCTGATACTCGATGCAAGCGGAGACAGGGTGGACTGAAATCGATGAGTAATGGCAATTTGTAATGAAGCGAAAAGAGAAAATTTATTTAAAAAGGAGAGTATAATGTTTAACAGTATTAAAAAGTTAATAATGGTAATGAGCATAACAATATTGCTCTGCACCTGCAGTTCGGCTGTATTAAATGAAGATAAGCCGACAGTTCCTCACGAACCCACAATGGCAGAGCGAGTGTTTGCAAGCCGCAGTTCAACGCCGTGGGCAATAACGGAAGCTCAATCAATGCTTACCGAGATAGGTGAAGAGAATAAGCCGATTGCCGAACTCAGTGATACGGTAAAAAATGCAGTTTTATCATCATTGTTTGTTAAAGTCAGAGCAAAGACAAATGAGTTTGAGAAGATCAGAGAAGAAAAATATGCCGATGCAAGTTGTGATATTGATTATAAGAATATAAAGCGAGGTGATGTTATCCTGACTGTCAACCGCAATCCGATTGTGATGGCTTGTGACAGCGAAGATACTTTTCATCATGCCGCTTTATGTGTTAAGACACCGGCAGGAAATGATGATAAGACCGCATTGATTGCTATAGTTGGCACGGCTGACATGGTAGCTTATATGCCGCTGAATTTCATTCGTAAACATGATGATATGGCAGCAGTTTTGCGGTATGATGGCATTACAGATGAACAGATTGACATAATTGTGAAGTATGCTGCAAATCAAATTGGAAAATCTTATAATACTAATTTTACTGAGAAACGGGATGAGAATAAATTTTACTGTTCTTCGCTGGTATGGCGAGCATATCAGGAAGCTGATTTAGAGATAGATTATAATGCTGACAGCACGGATGATTTTGATGTGGTATTTCCAAGCGATATATACAAATGTGATAAAATGAAAGTGATAAAGTGGAATGAGTAAATAATTAGCATTGAGCAATGAGCAATGTGCGATAAATAATTGAAGAAATCAGAAATTTCTGTTGAAATTTCTGATTGTTTTGATATAATAACATCACTTGGAAAATGGTGTTATTATGGTATATATTATTATTGTCGCCGTTTTGGCGGTGCTTTTTGGACT
>JAFYAI010000137.1 GCA_017540815.1 Spirochaetales bacterium | reverse complement strand
TCCTTTTGCCGAATATTTATGATTGTATTTATGATAAATAAAAATAATGAATTTGTCAAGGATAGAATAAAAAAAGTAGTCCATAAGGACTACTTTTTTTTCCCCATTTACTTCCCTTTGCCCTGCTCCACCGCTTTAATCTCATGCTCTGAGGCATTTTTCAATGAATATGTATCGAATACAGGCTCATTGGGCAGTTTCATTTCGATAGAATTAATTTTATCGAGAATGCCTTTGCCTGACTTCATAATGATCTCAAAGACATGTCCGCCGCATTTTTTGTCTTCCGACAGGAAATGAAGATGCCAACCGGCAGCATTAATGCCGTCCATATAATCCGGGAAATAGACGCACACAAGCGTGCCTTTAATATTCTCAAACTTGAAGGCATTTTGAGTTTTACCAAGTATGTCTTTCAGCGACACATGCATAGATTTATACGGAGACTCAGACCGTGCATCGATAAGCTCAAAGTCACCGTCTATACGGACAACATGCATACTGTTCAGTCCGAAACCTTCCTCGATAGTCAGATCAAGTTTTGTTTTCAGCTCATCAATGCTTTTGCACTCTCCGAGTGCAAACTCTCGCTGTCCGTGCATATTACAAACTGCCGAAAACGGAACACCTTTATCCTGCTCCGCGATAACTACATGACCATTTTCAGTTGCACGATAACAAGTCCCGTCCAACACTATCATCTCTCCGTCAACATCTTCAAAAGTTCCAAGCCCGATATTACCATGAGACAGCAGCTCTGACACCGATATTACAGGACGAGAGTATCCAAGCATCAATGCCTGAAGCGTAGAAACCTGAAACATTTTTACTTCATTCATAATAAAATCTCCTTATAATTCTATCATTGATTTAAATTTTGTTTTATTTGAGTTTCAAATACTTCATACCCCAGCTTTCTCATCTTATCGGCACAATCGTGCAGAACAGACGCATTCTCACATAAGCCGAACATTGTCGAACCGGAGCCAGACATAAGAGCAGCGATCGCTCCGCATCTGACAAGGTCTGACTTGATTCTCTGCAGTTCAGGATTATCCGGGAATATTACAGTCTCGAATTTATTATATAATCCTGCGGCAACCTGCTCAATATCTCCTGTCAAAAGTCCGTCTCTGACAAGGCGGTAGCATTTGTCCTCACTGTATGTGTTGCCACATATATGGCAATTATCCATCGCAGCGTAAGCCGCAGCAGTATTGACGCGAGTCTTAGGAAATACCAATAAAATCGGAATATCGCATTTTGCAGACAGCGGACAGACAATCTGACCTATGCCAAATACACGCTGCACACCGCCGCGGACGAAGAACGGCACATCCGCTCCGAGTTTTGCTCCCATCCGCTGCAGAATTGTGTGACTGTAATTAGTCTTATACATCGTGTTCAGTACATTCAGCACAGTCGCCGCATTAGACGAGCCTCCGCCGAGACCACCGCCCATCGGTATATGCTTCTCTGTGTGAATACTGACATGGAAAGGAATACGGCGAAGCGTTGATTGGAACAAATTCACCGCTTTGGAAATGAGATTATCCTGCGGAAGTTCGGCATTCCCGACTGTTATGTCATTATGACTGCCATCGGCAACAGAAAATGTCATCGTATCACTCAGATCAGTCTGTGCAAAGATGCTCCGCAAGCCATGATAGCCATTCTTATAGCGAGAAACGACATTAAGATATAGATTGACCTTAGCCGGAGATGGAACAGCAATCATTTAACTGAAACTTATATGACCGCTATTATCGATGATAAGAATGTTTTTACATTCGGAGCACTTGAACTTACCGGACTTGTGGGCTTTGAGCAGCACCTTGCAGTGTGGACAGCGAACATCTATCGGGAAATGGCTCACCTCATTAGGCTCCTGCGAATGACACATCTGATTAAAAGTTGCAGCTATCTGAGCAGTATCACATTCTGCAAAATGGAAAAACCTAGTAAAACCAAGCATATCAAATAACTCACGAACCTTGGGAACGACATTAATCAACAGCAGATCCCCGCCTTTCTGTCGAAGGAACTTCACAATATCCGTAAACACGGCAAGTCCTTCCGCCGAGATGAAATTCAAATTAGTGCAGTCGAAAGCAATGCGGTATAAGCCTTTATCTGTATAGTCATTGACTGATTTTGCAAAGTCAGGAGAATTGTATGAGTCAAGGAAACCATCAAGAATCCAAATAAGAATTGATTGATCATCCGGTGACTGAGAAACTGTCACTTTCATTGTTTTCCTTATATTAATAACTTCTTCCGTAACCATATATCCTCCGTTGTTCCTTTGCATCTATTATACTACAAAAAAATTAAAATGCAAATAAAAAAGCATTCTCTTGCGAGAATGCTTAAATTTGTTAATTATTTCTTGTTTTTCTCAACTTCATACTGTGCAAGTGACAACCGAGCGATAGGAACTCGGAACGGAGAACATGATACATAGTTAAGACCAAGACCTGCAACGAATTTAATTGTAGCAGGATCACCGCCGTGCTCACCGCAGATACCGAGTTTAAGATTCGGATTGGTTGATCGCCCCTTCTCTATAGCGATGCGGAGCAGCTCACCTACACCGTCCTGATCAAGTGACTGGAACGGATCGGCCATAAATACAGCAGCCTTTCGCTCATCTACATAATCAGGCAGGAACTTGCCTGCATCATCTCGTGACATACCGAGTGTCATCTGTGTCAGGTCATTCGTTCCGAATGAGAAGAAGTCAGCTGTCTCAGCGATCTTGTTAGCTCGCAGAGCAGCTCTTGGAACTTCAATCATTGTGCCGACCATATATTTAACATCAGCACCCTGCTCTTTGATAACAGTGTCAGCTACGCCTCTTGCCCGTTTCTCAAGCAGTTTGAACTCTTTATCATCGATGATGAGCGGGATCATAATCTCAGGAGCAACACTCTTGCCTGCTTTCTTAACGATACAAGCCGCTTCGATAATAGCTCTAACCTGCATATCAAGGATCTCAGGATAAGTGATAGCAAGTCGGCAGCCTCGATGACCAAGCATCGGATTGGCTTCGTGGAGCTGATTAACTCGGAGTCGAACAGTATCGAACGGAATACCGATCTTATCAGCGAGCTGTTTCTGCTCTGCCTCAGTGTGAGGAACGAACTCGTGCAATGGCGGGTCAATAAGTCGGATGATAACCGGCTTGCCGTCCATAGCCTCGAAGATACCTTTGAAGTCATCTCTCTGGAATGGCAGCAGTTTGTCAAGAGCCTTAACGCGTTTCTCAACTGTATCGGCAACGATCATCTCCCGGATAGCGAGGATCCTCTCCTCTGTATCGAAGAACATGTGCTCTGTTCGGCACAGACCGATACCCTCAGCACCGAGTTCAACGGCTTTCTTGGCATCATACGGAGTGTCGGCATTTGTTCGGACCTGGATCTTGCGGATCTCATCAACCCACTTCATAATAGTTGTATATGACTCAGGCAGCTCCGGTTGAACAAGTTTGAGCAGACCATTGTAAACATCGCCTGATGAACCGTTCAATGTAATGAAGTCACCTTCTTTAAGAACTGTCTCGCCAACAGCTACTGTCTTAGCTTCGTAATCAATCTTCAAAGCTTCGCAGCCTACGATACAGCACTTTCCCCAGCCTCGTGCAACAACTGCAGCGTGTGATGTCTTACCGCCTGTAGCAGTAAGGATACCGCTTGCAACATGCATACCGCCTACATCTTCCGGGCTTGTTTCCTTTCTGACAAGGATGACTTTATCGCCGTTTGCAGCCATTTTTTCTGCATTCTTGACATTCAATGCGATGCGACCTGCAGCAGCACCCGGTACAGCACCGATACCGCTTACCAGGAACGCTTTCTTCAGTGAGTCCTTCTCGCTGCTGTCAATAATCGGATAGAATATACCTTCAATGTCGCGGTCTTTGATTCGCAGGATAGCTTCTTCCTTAGTGATAAGACCTTCATTAACCATATCTACAGCCATCTTGAATGCTGCCATAGGAGTTCGCTTACCTGTTCGGCACTGCAGCATATAGAGTTTGCCTTCCTCAACTGTGAATTCCATATCCTGCATATCTTTGAAATTCTTCTCCAAAGTATTGCGAACATCAACCAACTGCTTGTAAGCCGGCGGATTTGCTGCCTCGAAGTCAGACAATTTGATAGGAGTTCTGATACCTGCTACAACATCCTCACCCTGAGCATTGACAAGATACTCACCGTAGAATACATTCTCACCTGAACTTGGATCTCGAGTGAAACATACACCTGTACCGCTTGTTTCACCCATATTGCCGAATACCATCTGCATAACATTGACAGCTGTGCCGACTACGCCTTTGATATTCTCAACTTTGCGGTATGTGATAGCCTTGTCAGCCATCCATGAACCGAATACTGCACCGATTGCACCCCAGAGCTGCTTGGTCGGATCCTGCGGGAAGTCTTCACCGAGTTCTTTCTTATATAATACTTTGAACTGAGCGACAACTTCTTCAAGTTCTGCTTCATTAGTATCTGTATCACCGACTTTCTTGCCAGCGGCGATATTCAGCCTTGCACGAGTTTTAGTATTCTTAACATCCTCAAAAATGTCATCAAACTTCTCCCGGTCGATGCCCATTGCAGTCGAACCATACATCATGATGAATCGTCTGTAAGCATCATAAGCAAATCGTCGGTTGCCTGTCTTCTTAGCCAAACCTTCAACTGACTTGTCATTAAGACCGAGGTTAAGAATAGTCTCCATCATACCGGGCATTGAGATAGCCGCACCGGATCGAACAGATACCAGCAGAGGATCGTTGGCATCACCCAACTTCTTGCCGATAGTCTTCTCCAACTTATCGATGTTGGCAAGCACTTCAGCTTCCAAACCGTCAGGATAGTTCTTGTTATTTTTATAATATAGGTCACAAACTTCTGTTGTAATCGTGAATCCTGCAGGAACCGGCAATCCGATTCGTGTCATCTCTGCAAGACCAGCACCTTTACCACCGAGCAGCTGCTTCATCGTGCCGTTGCCGTCGGCTGTTTTGTTTCCGAAAAAGTACACAAATTTATTCGACATGTGTTTACTCCTAAAATTGAATAGGTTATAATCATTTACCTAAAAGAATCTACAAGAAAAATATATTACATTATTTGATGAAAAAAATCAAGGAATTTTAACTCATAAATACAAAAAAATTACATAATCAAAATAAATCCCGACCAAATCACATTCGAAGAAAAAGTCAAGTTATGGGTATTAATTTTCATTTTTTTGCAAAATTAATACCGATAACTGCGGGTTTAACGAACTACTTGGTTAATTAATCTGTCATAGTGCCACTAAAGCCTCACCCTCTGTCAGCCGTTGGCTGACATCTTTCGCCGACAGCTATTTCGTCCGTGAGCCGTCGGCACGCCCGACATCGTGTCGGGGGTCTCCATCTTCGACGGAGAGGGAGAACGGTAGCAGATGTTGATGATTTATAAAATATATACTAGGAGATAAAAAAAACTCGCATCGTTAAATGCGAGAAAACATTCGTTTTTTTATCCAAGAAAATTATTTATTTCTCGGACTGTCGTTTCCACGTCCACTTCCAGACGGTTTGCCTGTCTGTGACGGGTAACCTGCTCCATGTGGATCGTGACTTGGCTGACCACCATGTGTTCTTCCTGACATATTTCTACCTCCATTCATTAAGATTTTAATTTTGCAAAATTAAAGTCTTACAAAACAAAATCAAAAAGAAGGTAAATAACCACAAAAAGCCTTGACATTGTATAAAAAAACTTTTAATATGTCAATAAATCTTTTATGTTTTATACGGGGAACTTTATGGAAAATGAAGATCTTTCTCCTCAAGACCGTGCAATTGGAGGAGCATTAATCGTTGGTGGTGTAGCCGCTATGTTGAGCGGAATGGGATATATTTTTAATAAGTTAAATAAAAAGATAGATAAACAAAATGAGACACTTGATAATCTAACCAATGAGCAAAAACAAACTATTGACTACGCTCTTAGTCCTAACATTTCACTTGAAGAAAGTTTTATTCTTAGTGAAAATATAATTCGGAAGATGGATTATTCTTCCATAGTAATAATGCAATCGTATTTCAGAGAATTAGAAATGGTGCTTACTCGACGTTTGGATGAATTATTAAGAAAAAATCCGAATTCTAATATTCAAAATAGTGGGAATATAAAAGGTCGAGTAGATAAGATTTTAAAATTTGAAAAAAATCCTAATCTTAGTCTTTTGATAAAACAATACGATAAATTTTCAGTTTATGAAGAAAGAAACCATATTATTCATGGCAATAAATTTAATTATAATTTACTTTTACCTGAATTCCATCTAATTAAAGCAATTCTTACGGATTATCGTCGAATTTATGAACAAATTCGAGCAGAAAAAAGAAACAACTTTAAAATATAACAAAAATAAAATGAACAACAGATTTATAGTAACATAAATAAAACGACATTTGCAAACCAATTTTTGACAATCATCACACGGGGTTTGGGGTGTCCCCAGCGTTTTCAAGGAAATGGTGGGAGTCAAGAGGGCGGGAAAACCTGCGACTACGAAAAACTGCACCCGACACGATGTCGGGTGTGCAAGCGGCGACACGGATGTGTACGCCGTCGCTGTTGTCCCGCCCTCTTGGTTTCCGCCGCTTTAGCGGCGACGCATGGTTCGGCACACGACACGATGTCGGGCGTGCCGACGGCTCACGGACGAAATAGCCGTCGGCTGCAGCAGCCCCGATTAATTTTTAAAAAACTTCATCTCTTTCGGAC
>JAFYAI010000136.1 GCA_017540815.1 Spirochaetales bacterium | reverse complement strand
GCGGGCTGCATCATGATTTGCTCAACACCCCTTATATATAACGCACGAAATGAAAAACCGGCTGAAAAAATATGCACTTCTTGTAAGAAATTTGTCATATTTTTTCAGCCGGTTTGTTGAGCAAATAACTTTGGCATTTTAGCATATTGGGTGAAGTAAGAGGCAATTTCTAAAATAATAGATACTCTATTTTCACTATATCAATACTTTTTTCAAGAATTTTATCACTTATCTAAAATTTCAATTTTATACTTGAAATAATCTAAAAAAAAATGTATACTTATCCATATTTATTAATACTGTTTTTATGGCATTCTCGCCACAAAAATTCTATTATAAACTTTCAACAAATTATTGAACAAAATAATCAAGGAGTAAAGATTATGATTAATCAAAAAAAACAGTCGATGGACGGTAATCAGGCTGCGGCACATGTTGCATACGCATTTACTGAAGTTGCCGGCATCTACCCGATTACTCCGTCGTCACCGATGGCGGATTTTGTTGATCAGTGGTCAGCAAACGGGCTGCAAAACATCTTTGGTACAAAGACCAAAGTTGTAGAGATGGAGTCAGAAGCAGGTGCTGCCGGTACGGTACACGGATCTCTTGCTTCCGGTGCATTAACAACAACATTCACGGCATCACAGGGACTTCTGCTGATGATCCCGAACATGTACAAGATCGCAGGTGAACAGCTTCCTGCAGTTTTCCATGTTTCAGCCAGAACGGTTGCAGCTCAGTCACTGAACATTTTTGGTGATCATTCCGATGTTTACGCCTGCCGACAGACAGGTTTCGCAATGCTCGCCGAAACCAACCCGCAGGAAGTAATGGATCTTGCTCCGGTTGCTCACCTGTCAGCTATCGAAGGCAAAGTACCTTTTATTAACTTCTTCGACGGATTCCGAACTTCTCACGAAATTCAGAAAATCCGAGTATGGGATTATGCAGATCTCAAAGAGATGACTAATTTTGAAGCAATTAAAGCATTCAGAGAGCATTCTCTGAATCCTGAGAGACCTTCAATGCGTGGTTCTCACGAGAATGGCGATGTATTCTTCCAGCACAGAGAAGCCTGCAACAGTGTTTACAATGCTCTGCCGGCAGTTGTTGAGAAATACATGGCTAAGATTAACGAGAAACTCGGCACAAACTATGACCTGTTTAACTACTATGGAGCAGCTGATGCTGACCGTGTTATCGTTGCAATGGGTTCTATCTGTGATGTTGCAGAAGAAGTTATAGATTATCTGAATGCTCATGGCGAGAAAGTCGGTCTTATCAAAGTTCGATTGTATCGACCTTGGGTTAAGGAAAAATTCCTCAAAGTTCTGCCGAAGACAGTTAAAAAGATCGCAGTTCTTGACAGAACAAAAGAGCCTGGTGCATTGGGTGAGCCTCTGTATCTCGATGTTGCTACTACATTCCTTGAAGAAGGTCTCAACGGCATCAAACTTGTTGCAGGTCGATACGGTTTGGGTTCAAAAGACACTCCTCCGTCAAGCGTATTCGCTATCTACAAAGAGTTGGAGAAAGACGCTCCGAAAGCCAGATTCACAATCGGTATCGTCGATGATGTTACAAACCTGTCTCTGCCTGAGATTAAACCTGCTCCTGCTACAGCAGCTGCCGGCACTGTAGAATGTAAGTTCTGGGGTATTGGTGGTGACGGAACAGTCGGTGCAAACAAAGACTCAACGAAGATTATCGGTGACCACACAGATAAATTCATTCAGGCATATTTCCAGTATGACTCAAAGAAGACAGGCGGTATCACAATCAGTCACCTGCGATTCGGTGACAAGCCTATCAAGTCGCCTTACTATATCAATCAGGCTGACCTCGTTGCATGCCATAACCAGTCTTATATCGTAAAAGGCTATAAGATGGTTCAGGATGTTAAGAAGGGTGGAACATTCCTTATTAACTGCCAGTGGAATGATGAGGAATTGGACAAACACCTGCCTGCAGAATCCAAGAAATATATCGCAGACAACAATATTACAGTTTATACAATCGATGCTGTCGATATTGCTACAAAGATCGGTCTTGGCAAGAGAACATCTACAGTTCTTCAGTCAGCATTCTTCAAGCTGGCTAATGTTCTGCCTGCTGACGAAGCAATCAAATATATGAAAGAAAAAGTTGTTGCTAAGTTCAGCAAGAAAGGTCAGGATGTCGTAGATATGAACTGTCAGGCTATCGATCAGGGTGCCGGAGCACTTCACAAGGTTGAGATCCCTGCAAGCTGGGCTAATCCTGCTGCAGATCCTGCTAAGCCGGCTCTCAAAGGCGAAGCAAAGACAGTTGCAATGGTTGAGAAGTTGATGAATCCTATCGCATTGATGGATGGTGACAATCTGCCGGTTAGTGCATTCAAAGATTGTGCAGATGGTCAGTTCGAGCTTGGTGCTTCTGCTTATGAGAAGCGAGGAACAGCCGTTATGGTTCCTGAATGGAATGCTGAGGCTTGTGTTCAGTGTAACAGTTGTGCATTTGTTTGTTCACATGCAACTATCCGACCGTTCATCCTCAATGCTAAAGAAGTTGAAGCTGCTCCTAAGAATATCAAATTGGCAGACTCCAAGCATGCTAAAGAAGCAGGCATGAAGTTCACAATGAGCATTTCTCCGCTCGATTGTATGGGATGTGGTGAGTGTGTTACAGTATGTCCTGCAGCTGCAAAAGGTGCTCTCAAGATGGTTCCGCAGGAATCACAGTCAGATATGCAGCCTGTATTCGACTACCTCGTTGCTAATGTTGATAAGAAAGACATCAAACTTGCTTCCAACACAGCTCCTGGTTCACAGTACAATCAGCCGTTACTGGAATTCTCAGGTTCATGTGCAGGTTGTGCCGAGACTTCTTATGCACGACTCATTACACAGCTGTTCGGCGAACACATGTATATCTCAAATGCAACAGGATGTTCTTCTATCTGGGGTGGTCCTGCAGCAACTTGTCCGTATACGATCAACAAGAACAGCAAACAGGGGCCTGCTTGGGCTAACTCACTGTTTGAAGATAATGCTGAGCACGGTCTTGGTATGCACATTGGTCAGAAATATATCCGGGACAATCTGATTGCTAAACTCGAAGAGATTGCTGCCGGAGACAAAGCTCCTGCTTCTCTGAAAGACGCTATTGCTAAGTTCATAGAAACAAAGAACTCAACTCTTGCAAATGTTGAGCCTTGCAAGAACCTCATTAAGGAACTCGAAGCACTTGACTGCGACTGCGATGTTAAGAAAGAGATCCTTGAGAAGAAGTCATACCTGTCCAAGAAGTCAGTTTGGATTATGGGTGGTGACGGCTGGGCTTACGATATTGGCTTCGGCGGTCTTGACCACGTTCTTGCTTCAGGCGAGGATGTCAATGTTATGGTATTCGATACAGAGATGTACTCAAATACAGGAGGTCAGGCATCTAAGGCTTCTAATATTGGTGAAGTTTGTCAGTTCGCTGCAGCAGGTAAAGAGATCGGCAAGAAATCACTTGCTGAGATCGCAATGAGCTATGGCTATGTATATGTAGCACAGATTGCACTTGGTGCTAATCCTGCTCAGGCTATCAAGGCTATTACAGAAGCTGAGGCTTACAATGGTCCGTCACTGATCATCGGTTATGCTCCTTGTGAGCTGCACGGTGTTAAGGGTGGTATGAACCACTGCCAGGACGAGATGAAAGCTGCTGTTAAAGCAGGTTATTGGAACTTATTCAGTTTCAATCCTGCACTCAAAGCAGAAGGCAAGAATCCGTTCACACTGACATCAGCTGCCGGTGACGGTTCATATCAGAACTTCCTTGCAAATGAGACAAGATACTCATCATTGACACGAAAGTTCCCGGAGCGAGCCGAGAAACTCTTCGCTGCCAACGAGGAAGCTGCTAAAGCACGATTTGAACACTTACAGAAGTTAGTAGAGTTGTATAAATAACTCATAATGAGTAAAAAAAACTCCGTCTCAGCAGAGACGGAGTTTTTTTTTCTATTAATTTTCTTACTTGACTTTGAATTATCACAGTATTAAACTTTGGATTTTCATAAAGGAGCAAAGTCATGATACAGAGAATTGCACGAGTAACACTGCTTAGGCTTGCATCACAGTTCCCAATTATCGGGATAACAGGTCAGAGACAGAGCGGCAAGACAACACTTGCAAAAATGACATTCCCGGATAAAACATATATCACATTCGATGATAAAAATCTGCGTGAACTGGCAGAGTCCAATCCGTCTGACTTTGTGGCAGCATTCCTGAAACTGCTGCCATTGTCAATTAAGGAGCTCAAAGACGCAGATATGCTCCCAAACAATGCTTATGATTTCATTTACAACGGACAATATCCGCCATTATATGATACGGAGAAACATTTCATCGCAGATGACTGGTACGAAAGTTATATCGACACTTATCTCGATCTTGATGTCAAAGACCAAATCAACGAGAGCAATCTATCGACATTCAAGAAATTCATCCGGATATGTGCGGTATACAGCGGACAGTTGCTCTCGATGGAAAGTATCTCCAAACAGATCGGCGTGTCGCAACCTACGATCAAAAGTTGGCTGTCAATTCTTGAAAGTTCATACATCATTCATCTGCTTGAGCCTGACACAAGCAATCTCGGAAGAACTATCGTAAAAACACCAAAACTATACTTTGTGGACTCCGGCTTGCAGGCTCATCTGCTGCGATTAGAGTCGAAAGAAGATCTGCTGCTTAGCCGTTACAAAGGAGCTGTCGTTGAAACTGCCGCCGCTGCGGAAATGATGAAATACCGGATGAATCAAGGCAAAAAGCCTAATCTGACATTCTTCAGAGACTCTAACGGCTTTGAAGTGGACATGATCGCAGACTGGTCACACACTTTCGCCATTGAGATAAAAAGTACAAGCGATACGGAAGCAAAACTCTCTGCCAATACGAAAAAATACTTGGCTCTGCGTAAGAATGAGGACGCCCGCAATGCCGTGCTCTATCTCGGTAACACAACAATGACGATAAACGGCACAGCATATATCGGCTGGCAAAACTGGGGTGACGGTTGGTATTAAACAATTCACAATTCATAATTCATAATGTATAATAAAAAAAATGAGATTTTGCACTTGCAAAATCTCATTTTTTTGTCTTTTTATTCCGGAATTATCCACTGATGGACTTTACTAATGAAAAGTATAGGTTAGTGAAGTTGATTTGCGGAAATGGTTTTATGACATTAATCTGTGTCTTAACGAAAATAAGATCATTTCCGCCTGCATGTTACAGCGTGAAATCGGAGTAACTTACAAAACAGCATGGCGAATGCTGAATAAAATCCGCTCAGCAATGGGTAACGAAAAGCGGCAGTTACCAAAGAAAATACCGTCATGATAACAGACGACCTTAAAAGCTACAACATTCTCAATCACAAAAATAATAACCAATCGAGAATATAAACAGGTAAATAAAATTTTCATCAGCTGATGAAAATTTTATTAGACAGATCAGTAAATTAATAATATAATTATACTATGACAACGAAAACATATCTCCCATTCCTTCTCCCATTGCGATGTGTCATATTCCTGCTTGTATTCGTTATCGGAGCGGCAATCACTCGTCAGCATATCAGTGACATCTCGAATTGGTGGTCAGTCGCCGCAAGTGTCGTAAATATTGGCACAATTGTGCTGCTCATTCTCGCTGCGAAAAGTGCCAAGACAAACTATTGGACGCTGATTAACTTTCAAAAAGGTCAAACCAAAGTCGGACAAGTCATCGGCGTAACGCTCGCCATTCTCCTAATCGGGATGCTCGGAATGTATCTTGCCGGCTGGCTATGCTACGGCAAACTGCCCTACGCTGCTCCGATGATGATCGCTCCTATACCGGTGTGGCTTGCTATCGTCAATGTCATTATACTGCCGGTGTCTACCGCATTCGCCGAAGACGGACTCTACCTCGGCTGTGGTGTTAATCAGATCCGCAATAAATATGCTGCTGTCATTATTCCGGCACTTTTGTTTGCATTGCAGCACAGTTTCATCCCGACACTGTTTGACATTCAATACATCATCTATCGGTTTCTGTCATTCCTGCCGCTGACGATCATCCTGTGTCTGTATTATTATAGAAGGAGAAATCCCGTTCCGATTATGATCGGTCACACTGTCATAGATCTGGCTACAGTTATGCAGATATTGGCGACCTCCGCCGTGCCGGGATTATTTGAGAAGATGTGTGGGATGTGAGGGGGTGGTAATATTGTCATCAGGTGATGAAAATTTCATTAAGAGACACTTATTACGCACTGATACTGTTATCAGCCCATAACTCGCATTGACTCATCACTGTTGTAACAGCATCATCCATCCCTTCCGGCGGATAGCGATGATTCTTCAGAAGTTTGCGGATCATCATCCTCATCTTCGCTCTGCTGCTGTCCCGCTTCTGCCAATCAATCGTCTGATTCTTACGAAGCATATCGGCAAGTTCCTTTGTAATCGCAATGAGTTCAGCATTCTCATAAAAGTCCTTAATCGCCTGTGGTTTGGTAAGAGCATCGTAAAATGCCAACTCATCAGCAGTTAAGCCAAGCTCCTCGCCTGCTTCATGAGACGCACGGATCTGCTGAGCAAGATTAAGCATTTCCTGTATAATCTCCTCATTTGTGAGCATCCCATTCAGATAGCGGTTCATCGCATTGTGCATGATCTCGCTGAATTTCTCGGACTGGACAAGGTTAGTCCGTTTATAAATATGTACCTGCTCCGCTATCAGTCGTTTGAGCAGTGCAACAGCAAGGTTTTTCTCTTTCATACGAGAGATCTCATCCAGGAAACTCGGATCAAACAGAGAAAAATCATGATCCTTATCAGCAAAAAGGTTGATCACTCCGTCACTTTTGATACTTTGTTTCAGTAGCTCATTGATCTTGGCATTGATCTCAGGCAGAGAGAGTTTCCTGCCGCTGCCCTGATTGAGGATACGCATGAGCATTACACGCACAGCTTCAAAGAAAGCCGCTTCATTCCGCTCGGACTCAGCGGCAATCGATGAACACAGCGACAAAGCCTGTTTCAAAAGCAATGCTTCTTTGGAATAACTTTCCCGACTTTGCTCACGGCTTCTGTCCAATAAAAAATTGACAGCACCTGTAATGATCTTGCCCATATTCAATTCATTAGTCACACCATCGCTGCCAAAAAAAGCGGAATAATCATAACCGTGGAATAATTCACGGCAAATCTGAAGTTTTTCCTGTAATTTCGGATATGCTGCACTTGCAACATCAGTGTCGCCGTAATTCTTACGGTCACGAACGGTATAATCATTCATTGCCTGCTTCAACGCACCTGCAATGCCGACATAATCGACGACAAGTCCGCCTTCTTTATCACGAAATACACGATTGACACGTGCAATCGCCTGCATCAGATTATACCCCATCATAGGCTTGTAAACATACATCGTCGCAAGAGAAGGCACATCGAATCCCGTCAGCCACATATCAACGACAATGACGATCTTCAGCGGACTGTCATTATCCTTGAATTTGTTAGCCATATCCTCTTTATGCCGCTTATTCCCGATAATATGATACCATTCTTCAGGATCTTTATTGGAAGCAGTCATAACGATGCCAACTTTGTCTTCCCAGCCGGGACGAATCGCAAGGATACGCTTATATATCTTCATCGCAATAGTTCTGGAATAAGCAACTATCATCGCCTTGCCTGTCAGCAGATGTTCACGATAGTTTTCATAATGGTCAAGAATGTCATCCACAAGAGAATTTACAGTATCATCATGACCGAGTATTGCTTCCATCTGACCAAGTTCATGCTTGCTACGCTCTATTACATCGGGATCGGCATTCTGAGCCATTATGTCATATTCTGTATCTATCAGCTGCAATGTGGTTTCGTCAAGATTGAGTTTCATAACACGGCTCTCATAATACACTGGACGGGTTGCACCGTCTTCCACAGCCTGAGTCATATCATATATATCGATATAATCTCCGAACACTTCACGAGTGTTGCGGTCTTCCATCGATATAGGCGTACCTGTGAATCCGATATAAGTCGCATTCGGCAAAGTGTTGCGAATAATGCGAGCCGTTCCGATTGATTTCTTGGCGGCATATTCGCCATTATCCTGTTTTTTCATTTTTATTTTCTCTGTCAAGCCGTATTGTCCTCGGTGAGCCTCATCTGCCATGACTATAATATTCCGCCGTTCTGACAGCGGATCATCGGATTCTTCAAACTTCTGCATTGTGGTAAATATTATACCGTTTGCCTTCCTTCCAGCAAGAAGAGTCTTGAGATTCTCCCGACTTGTCGCTTGAACAGGAGTCTGCCGGAGGAAGTCTTTGCATTTGACGAACTGGGAATAAAGCTGATCATCCAGATCATTCCTGTCCGTAATGACGACAATCGTCGGACTCTCCAACGCTGATTGGAGTAAATGGGCATAAAACACCATCGACAGTGACTTGCCGCTGCCCTGTGTATGCCAGAATACACCTCCCTTGCCGTCTGTCGCTGCCGCCTTCTTCGTGGACTCTATCGCCTTGCGAACAGCGAAATACTGATGATAACCTGCCAGTATCTTGACATTCTTAAGTCCGTCATTGGAGAACAGGATAAAATTCTTCAGAATGTCAAGCAGCCGCTCCCGCTTAAATATCCCTTCAAAGAATGTATCAAACCGAGCATACTGAGTATCTTCATAACTGCCGTCTTTAGTCTTCCATTCCATATAGCGGTCCTCGCCGGAAGTGATCGTGCCGGCACGGCTCTGAGAAAGGTCACTCATTACACAAATCGCATTATATATAAACATAGACGGGATCGCCTGCATATAGTTGCGGATCTGAGAATATGCTTCCGAAGCGTCAGTTTCCTCACGAGACGGAGACTTCAGCTCCATCAGCACCACAGGCAGCCCATTAAGGAATATCAGCACATCAGGCCGCTTAGTCTCATTCTCGGTAAATGTCCACTGATTGGCGATTATGAAAGAATTATTGTCGGTATTATTATAATCAACAAGATAACAGCGACCGGACTTATCCTCATTCTTATCTGTGTAGCGAATCTCTATGCCGTTTTGCAGATAATCCATAAATACGACATTCCGCTGAACTAGATCACCATTCTCAATATTGCTTAGCTTAAATATCGCCTCGTTAATGGCATCCTGCGGCAAACCGGGATTAATGCGTGGCAATGCAGCCGACAGCTCATTGTTATACAGTGGCGACGAAAACTCCCTCATTATATCCGGCCCGTAAATATGCGTATAGCCCATTGCCTCAAATAACTGTATTATTGCTTTTTCATAGTCCGCTTCGGTATAAGGCATGGTGACTCCTTAGTGCTTTTCTGATATTTTACTATAGGTTTGATAAAATGTAAAGGGAAATTGAGGGGAAAGAGAATGTTTTTTCTTTCTGCATTATTTTTCCTCAATTATTTTTTTGAATATATCTGTAAAATCAATATCTCTAATTGCTCCATATTCATTGACAAAATAATTATTCATATAATCTTTGTCTTTGCGTGCATTTGTGCCTTTTGTGCCAAAATCAGACAGAGAATAGTGGCGACTGCATTGAGTATTATCGTCACGGTCAATAAACTTGATTTCATCTCGGCGAAATACATTATTATTAAGATACAAAGGGTTATGAGTATTAAAAATCAGTTGTGCATTATGAATATTTATCTCGTCATTGTGAAAAATACTTATTAAACTCATAATCGCCATTGGATGAATAGAAGCGTCAAACTCATCCAATATTACAGTTGCACCAACTTGCAATGCTTTTGCAATTATTGGGAAAATATTAACAAACCGCAATGTTCCGTAAGATTCAAAAAACTCCGCAGGAACAGGTTCACTGTTTTGAAAAAATGAGAATAAAACAGGAAGTTGATTATTGTTTCTTTTTTTATATACTAATTGATTTGAATTAATTCCAAATTCTTTTACAGCACGATTCAACGGGTCGTTAATTAATAAATCTTCATTGAACTGAGGAACAGTATTGATTTGCTCTAAATGATAAAAAGTTAAAAACTGATTAGAAAAATACTCAATAATCTCAGAATAAAGTTTTGAGCTGATAATATTTTTGAAACCGTTTGATAAAAACAACTCTCTCTTATCAAGGCTGTCTTGTGCGATTTTCTGAGAAATTGCCTGATTCTGTTTTGCCGCTTGAGATATTTCATCTTTAATAAAATCAAGACGAAACGATTCCAAAGAATTCTTAGTTCGCTTGAACACAGTTTTATTGTTAATAGTTAAAACCTCTTCCAATATACTGCGATCATATTCTCTGTCCATGAATTTACCTAAATCCAATAACAAATAATATGAAAACAACTTGTTATTAGTGATAAATTGAATCGAAAAAGCGACAGGCTGCGATTCTTTTTGCGTATTATTCGGAATTAACTCTAAAATATTATCTGATATATTGAGTGACGATACTTTTGAATTATTAATATTACCACGCAAAATTATATTTCTTAAAGTCTGCATTGCCCCGATTATATTAGTCTTACCGGAAGCATTCGGACCATAAACGACTGCGGCAGATAAAGCCTTGTATTCCTTTTTGTCGATTTTCTTATGCAGAATACTATAATCTAATCCCTTCTGCTTCGGAGCAGGGATCATAGAGAAAGTGACCTTATCTTTGAATGATTTATAATTTTCTGTTGAGAATTCCAATAACATATTTTATTCCTTGATTATCAATATGATACGATTTTAGGAATGAAAAGTCAAGAAAAATTTACGATTTTGCACATTTTGTGCAAAATCGTAAATTTTTCTTTCGGATTGGATTTTTTATGATGAGAGAGATGATTGGTTAGTAAAATATTTAATTAGGAATCCAAGACATCTCCTGCATATGTTCCATAGTTTTTCCCTGATATTTCACCTACCTTAAAATAATCACATAACAATTTACAAATATTTGTAACTTCCTCATAATCATCTTTTATAATTAATTGACTATTTTCGATTGTTACATCTATATGATGTTTATTACCAACAGATCTGATTTTTTCTAATTGATCAGAATCGAGATTGTTATAGATTCCTAAAGAATGAAGTTTTATTAATCTTTTTTGTAAAAAAGATTTGTTTTTTGCAAATTTCTCAATAATTTCAACTCCAGAAATTGATGAATTATTTCTTAATTCTTCTAAAGCTTTATCTGATTCCTTTTTTATAAGTTTTGAAATATCAACAATTTGTTCAAACATTGCCTTATTAAAGATTAAATATTCATTATTATAAAATATGAAATCAATGTTTTCTGTAAAAGAAATTGTAATGTCTTTACATTGTGTCAATTTTGCACCTTCAGTACTAAAAAGTGCTCTAAATATATTTTGTTTTTCATCAATACCTATTTTAGACGGTTGGATTTTAGTAAACATATAGAAACTATCATTTTTATTCTTATCATAAAACTTTATACAATATGTGAATAGTTTCATATTATTCTCATCAAGTTCCTTTAAATTAGGACAATGAGTATGATATCCTGCGAGGTTAAGTGAGACAGTATTCGTAAAATCTAGGTTTCCACTCTCTGGTGAAGGGAATTCAAGTAAAACATCATCTGTATTTTTATCAAAATCATATTTTTCAATTTTTAGCGTTTCATATTTTTTAATTGTTTTGTTAAAAGCAGATAAAAAAAAATGTCGCAAAGAATCATCTATGTCTATATCAAAAATGTCTATTTGTTTGTCATTTGTTTTTGCCAGAAGAATTAAACTAATATCATCTTCTTCAATTTTTTTTTGCTTAAATGTATCAATTTTCATTTTTTATCTCCATAATATATTTGATTTCCGAATTGGTATATCTTTGCCAATTCATTTTCTTTTAAAACTGTTTTTGTTAGTACCGAACCTGTTTCTTCTTTTCCATCTTCAGAAATAAAACATATTTCATATATTCTATAGTTAAATATGCTTAATATTGGATTTACAATCATAATTGTTGATTTTATATATACAAGAAAAATGAATAAAAAAAACAAAGAAATAGCAAGAATATCAATCCAATCTTGAAAGTTTTGAAAAAAAAGAGGAAATAGATATGAGCAAAAATATGCAATAAAATCTGAACTATTATTTTTACATGTTTTTATAGTAACGTATTTTCCATTTTTACTATCTTTTTTTAAATTCTTTATTGTAACATAAGTTCCTATTAGTCCAATAATGGAGAATAATGTTAAAATCAATGGGAACAAAAAAAATTTATAAAAATAATAGCAACTTTCTTTATTAATGCCACCAAAATGTAAATAATCATTATGTTTTTTTAATTCTCTAATACTAAAAATTAAAAACAGTGGCATATAGGAGGATAGAAAAAAACATATAGGAACGGTTTTCTTGAATGATAGTTCTTCATTCTGTGCCATTTTATACCTCCACCTCCCCACTCATCAACCTCGGCAACAAACTATCCCGAATATTAGATAGTACAATATTTTCTTCATTTATATTATACATTTCCGCATCTAAAAAAGCAACAACTTTTTCAAATTTATCTAAATATTCAATTGTAGGTATAACTATTTCCATATTATTTAGTGCGTCTCGATTTATACAACCAAAAACAGTACCTTCACCATTAAAAACATCTAATTGTGAGCGAAGTGCTAAAACTGTGTAATGAACAAAAGATTGATGATTATCTTTTGAGTGAATTGCCGCTAATCCCCGACCGATACAACAATCTTCATTGGCTATATTCAAATCTCCTACGGGTGCACGAACGCTCATTAATGTATCAAACTTTTTGGCAATTCGCTTTGGCTCTGTTGTAAATAATCGTCTTGTTGGAAAACGCTTTCCGAATTCAGCTCGTCCTTGATAGAAAACCGTTCCTATTCCGTTTTCATTATAACTTTTTCCATCAGGTGATTGTCCCATCGTTATCTCCGCTATTTCTGATAATTTCCCCACTCTCCACCCATCCGGCATCTTTCCGCCGAATGGCTCAAAGTCCACAAACCAGCTCTTAAATATCGCCTGTGCCTGCTGCTCCAGATTGTCATTGATTCTGTTATTCAGCTCTATCTTGTCATCAAAGCTTGACAGAATTGCGGCAATTTTTTGCTGAGTCGGGAGCGGTGGGAGTTTTATATTAAGATCTCCAATTTGTTGAAGATTGATGTTTGGTTGTGCTGACTGTCCAGAAATACCATTGATATAAGTTATGAGTGCTTTTTGATTTAAGAAATAATATACATATTTAAAATCAGCTTTTTCTGGAATAATTCGAATTATTGCAACTGCTTGATTTGTGTTTGCAGGTACATCGTCTTTTGTAGCAATACCAGTCTTTCCCAAAAACATTCCTGCCATTGAAAATAAAATATCATTTTCAATAATTTGAGAACGTTTTAATCGTTCATGTGTTTCCATAGAAATAAATGTATATTTAGAGGAATCTAATAATCGAGAGTTTTCTAGAATACATTCGGATTTTATAAATTTGATTCCGTTAGTAGTAAAATTTGCACCAATCATCGATGGTGTAGTACCTTTTGTTATTAATGAGGTTATATCTTTTAACTTATATTCTTTCCATTCTGTCATTTTCATTCCTTTTTTATCATTGTGTATGCCTTACAAGCCTCACAATTGCTCCCTGCTCATTGCTCATTGCACATTGTTTATATACTCTCATCAATTTTTTTCTGCAGTAATTCTTTCAGCACTTCTTTGCTTGGAAGAACAGTCTGATACTTGCTTGCAAACACTCCATTTATTTTGAGTTGATTCTATTTCATAAAAATTTCGTTCTTCTTCATTTTGAATTCGGATAAGTTTTAAGTAGTGTGACCAACTTAATGTGAATTTCCGAGACGGTGTTTCGGAAATTTGATAGCACAAGTAAAATTTTCGCATATTGCTTAGATTATCTTCCGAATAGCCTTTCCCAAAGCGGGTTGAAAGACGAATAGAAAGATTTTTCAAAATTGACTTTCCATACTGGGCTCTGTCATTTCCGTTTTGTTCATATTCAACTATATATTTACCTATTTCAAAATATGTATATACCATAGTTGTATTTATATTTGTCACAACCTGATTGCGAGCTGTTTCCAATAATTGAATTATCTTTGATTCCAGAAAATCAAAATTATCTACTTTTTTTATTTCTTGCATCCAACTTCTCCAAATGATAGCATTCCCATTCTGTCATTACTCATTGCCCATTGATCCCAAACCCGATCGCACCGAGATTTTTCCTGATCTGAGACTCCAATTCATGACTCTTGGTAAACATTTGCCCTAACTCTGATGTCAGGCGTTTCATTTTGTCGTCGAATGGTTCATCATCATCAGTTTTCTCTTCGATACCGACATAGCGTCCCGGAGTGAGAATGTAGTCTTGTTTAGCAATGGTCTCCGTAGAAACGGCAGTACAGAATCCTTTCTGTTCAGTGAGTGTGCCATTCTGAAATGCCATAAAAGTATCTGCCAGCTTCTGAATATCCTCATCGCTGAAGTCACGATGCTTGCGGTCAACCATGTGTCCCATATTGCGGGCATCGATAAACAGCGTCTTGCCGGGCTGTTTCTTGTTTTTGCTGATGAACCATAGCGTAACCGGAATTGTCACACTGTAGAATAATTGAGTCGGAAGTGCAACAATGCCTTCGATAAGATCATCTTCTATAATCCTGCGTCGTATCTCCCCTTCGCCGCTGGTTTGAGTAGACAATGCTCCGTTGGCAAGCACAAGTCCGATCTTGCCGTTCGGTGCAAGGTGATATATCATGTGCTGGATCCACGCATAGTTGGCATTGCCTGCCGGCGGGATGCCGTATTGCCAGCGAATGTCGTCTTTCAGTTTATCCTGTCCCCAGTTCGACAGATTGAATGGCGGATTTGCCATTATGAAGTCGGCTTTCAGAGTTTTATGCAGGTCATTGAAGAATGTGTCAGCATGATAAGCACCGAAGTCAGCATCAATGCCGCGGATTGCCATATTCATCTTAGCCATTTTCCAGGTATCGGCATTGGACTCCTGACCATAGACCGAGATATTGCCGCGATTACCGCTGTGTGCCTGTATAAACTTTGCACTCTGCACGAACATTCCGCCCGACCCGCAGCACGGATCATAAACACGGCAGTTCTCGAATGGATTAAGGATAGCGACAATCGTCTTAACGATGCTTGACGGAGTATAGAACTCACCGCCTTTGACACCTTCGTAAGCAGCAAACTGAGCGATGCAGTATTCATAAGTGCGTCCGAGCAAGTCCTTGCTGTCTTCCGTATCGGTCATATCCATATTGGTAAACAGATCGACCACTTCACCGAGGACTCGTTTGTCAAGATCCGGACTTGCATAGTTTTTAGGCAAAACATTCTTCAATGTCTTATTCTCATCTTCGATCGCTCTCATCGCCTCATCAATGACAGTACCTATCTCAGGCGTATGAGCGGCGGCAGACACGACAGACCAGCGAGCCTTCTCCGGCACGAAGAAGATATTGTCCATCAGATACGCATCCCGCTCATTCTCGAAACCGTCGCCTTCAGCCACAAGTTCGTTATACCGCTTCTCAAATGCACTTGATATATATCGTAAGAATATCAGACCTACTATTACTTTCCTGTATTCCGCAGCAGGGATATGTCCCCATAAAACGCACGCCGCATCCCATATCTGTTTCTCAAATCCTATATTTGCATTGTTTTTTTCTGGCATATTTGCTCTTACCTCAACTACGAAGATTTATTGTATATTATAACATATTTTTGCGAAGATAGACGACGATTTTTTCTAATTATGAGATTCGGAGAAAAATTTTCATCAGCTGATGAAAATTTCTTCAGCCGACAGTTAGTATTGTGCATCAAAACTTCATCACCTGATGATTTTTCTTAATTATGAATTATACATTATAAATTATGAATTATTTCCTCTTCACAACTATCTTCTCTATCAGTTCTTTCGCATAGTCCCATTTCTGTTTAAGAGTCCATTCGTCGAAGACATATTGCTTGATGAAGACGCTGTTTGCTTTCGCATTGTTGATGTAGACTCGTCCTGATGATTTGGCGATGACATTCATCAGGCGGTTAATATCCACATTGTCGAATGTGTCGAAGATTATCTGGATATAGTCTGTCTTCTCCGTAATCTCGGTAATATTATGCTTCTTGCACACGAGACGCACATCTGCGATGTAGAGCAGCTCCTCGACCTGACTCGGTATCGGTCCGAAACGGTCAGTCATAGTCTGCCGTATCTCATCTATCTCTTCAGGATAAACAATACCTGCGATCCGTTTATAGCATTCTATCTTTTGTCGGGCATCTGTAATGTAACTGTTCGGGATGTAACCTTTATATGCCAGATTGACGGAGACCTCTTTCTCGACAGGGACGATCTCTTCTTTAAAGTTAGGATCGCGGCTAAGCTCGGCAATCGCATCATTAAGGAGTTTGCAGTATAGATGAAATCCGACAGCCAGAATATTGCCGGACTGCTCCGCTCCGAAGATATTGCCTGCCCCGCGAATCTCCAGATCCTTCATCGCAACTTTGAATCCGCTGCCCAAGTCGGTGTATTGAGATATGACTTTGAGCCGCTTCATCGCATCTTCCGTCACGGTGCCGTCAGCATTGTAGAACATATAGGCATACGCCTGAATATCGGCTCGCCCTACACGCCCTCGCAGTTGGTACAACTGAGCCAATCCGAATCTGTCAGCCCTATCTATGATGATCGTATTTGCCCTCGGAATGTCGATACCGGACTCAACGATCGTCGTCGTCAGCAGAATGTCATATTCATAATTAATGAAATCATGAATGATATTCTCCAGATGTTCCTCAGGCATCTGAGCATGAGAGATCACCACTCTCGCACGCGGACAGATACGATTGAGGTATTTCTTCATCTCAAGGATTGTCGTCACACGATTATATACGAAGAATATCTGCCCGCCGCGGTCAAGTTCCTTATTCACGGCATTGATCAGCACTTCCTCGTTAAACTCCATTACATAAGTCTCGACAGGTATTCGCTGCCGCGGCGGAGTGTTGATGACTGACATATCGCGAATGTTAGCCAGCGACATGTGGAGTGTCCTCGGAATAGGAGTCGCCGTCATGGAAATGCTGTCCACCGTCAAACGAGCCTTCTTCAGAGTTTCTTTGTGCTTGACTCCGAAGCGGTGTTCCTCGTCAATAATGATCAGTCCGAGATTACGATACTTCACATCAGACGAAAGCAGCCGATGCGTGCCGACGATAATATCGACATCTCCGGCTTTGAGTGCCCGTATCGTCGCTTCCTGTTCGGCTGCCGTGCGGAATCGGCAAAGCATATCAATCTTAATCGGGTAATCTTTCATCCTATCGCGGAATGTCGTATAATGCTGCTCCGCAAGGATCGTCGTCGGGACAAGTATAGCCACCTGTTTGCCGCTCATCACCGCCTTGAATGCCGCACGGATTGCGACCTCAGTCTTGCCGAATCCGACATCACCGCAGATAAGTCTGTCCATAATCTTGTCGGACTCCATATCACGCTTAACTTCTTCGATAGTCAGCAACTGATCCTCAGTCTCATCATAAGGGAACTTAGCCTCGAACTCTTTCTGCCACGGCAGATCCGGTGCGAACTGATAGCCTTTTATCTTCTGACGCTCCGAATAGAGCTGCACAAGCTCGCGTGCGAGTTTCTCGACGGATTCGCGAACCTTTTCTTTGGTTTTATTCCAGCCTTTGCCGCCGACTTTATCAAGTTTGGGCTTGCCGATACCTGCGGAGACATATTTCTGCACGAAGTTGAGCTGCTCGACCGGTATAAATATCCTCTCATCATCGGCATATTGGATCGCAATATAGTCACGCTCCGCCCCCATACTCTTGACACGCTCCACACCGAGGAACTGCCCCACTCCGTGATGAACCTCGACAACATAATCGCCCGGCACAAGGTCAAGGAATGTATCGATCATCTCCGTTCGTTTCTTGTAGAAATGCTTAGAGATCTTAGTTTTCTTTCCAAATATCTCATAATCATTGATACAAAGGAGTTTTTGGCTGTCCAAACAAAATCCGAAATTCATCGACAGCGGCACGATCGACACACCGCTTTGGCGGAACTCAAACCTGTCATCAACCGGCTCGAAACTCTTGAATATCTCAAGGAGTCTCTCACACTGGATCTCATTCACAGCGAAGATGATCACACGATAGCCTTTGTCAAGATGACTCCGGATGTCCGCCCGAAAATTATCAAGATTGCCGAGATACACAGGCAGTCCGTTGCCGCCGAATTTGACATCAAACGGATGGCTGGCATCATTCAGGTTATTTGCTTCGATAATGTTATTAAACTTCGCATAGATCTCTTCGATAGTGAAGAGCCGTTCCTCCGGTGCAATCTTAGGCTTAATATTGAATGCTGTTATGCCGTAATTATCACGATATTCATCATAGAGATTGTCCACGGCATTGGAGATTGAAGCGTAGTCATTAACCAGCAGAATGGCATTGTCAAAATAATCAGCCAGCGATGATTTCCGATAGAACAGCGGTATATAATTCTGAATACCGTCGAAGATAAGGCGGCTCTTGATATTGTCGGTCAGCGTCTGCTTGGACTCCTCATCACCGGCCATCGATGACACACGCTCCAACGCATCGGCGATCTCATTCTCACCGAAGATAAACTCCTTATGCGGCGGTATCGTTACCTCATCAAGCGTCTCTTCACTCTTCTGAGTGTAAGGATTGAATGCTTTAATCGACTCAATCTCCGTATCGAAGAAGTCAAGACGCACAGGACTCTTGAATGTTGAATAATATATATCGATAATATTTCCGCGGACAGCGAACTCTCCTGCAAGACTCACTTTCTCAACGCGGACATAACCTGATTCGGCGAGACGCTTAGTCAGGTCGTTGAGATTCCAGTCATCACCCGTGCGAAATGTCAATATACAAGAGTCAAAACATTCTTTCGGAACAACTGCATCAAACAACGCTCGAACTGAAGTTACGACGACGCAATGCTCATCTCTCAGCAAATGCTTGATAACCTCCAGCCGCTGCGATGAAATATCTGTATTGACAGGCACATCGTGATACGGAGTCGTTCCGTCAGAAGGGAATATATAAGTCCGCTCAATGCCGTAAGCCGAAAAATCTCCGGCGAAACTCTCAGCCTCGCTATCGGACTTGCAGAGGAACACGACACTCCTGTCTGTATTCTTGAACAATGCAGCTGCCATCATCGTCACATAACTGCCGAATGTGCCGGAGATCTTGGTAAGTTTCTCCGAACCGGCTCGGCTAACCAACTGCCCGAACTCCTGCGTGTCATTAATAGTATTATAGAAAAAATCTTTCAGCGTCATTATTTACAGCCCT
>JAFYAI010000018.1 GCA_017540815.1 Spirochaetales bacterium | reverse complement strand
TGACGAAGCAGCAAAGCGTGGGCTGCCTAATATATCATCGTCAGTTGCCGCACAGCAGGCTTTCATTACGCCGAAAGCATTGGAGCTTTTCCCGAAATACGGTGTGCTGTCAGAAGAAGAACTCCATGCTAGATGTGAGATCTATCTGGAGACTTACATTAAGAAGATCAATATCGAAGCCGGCACTGCTGTAAGCATGGTTCGCAAGCAGTATATGCCTGCCGTGATCAAATATGAGTCGATATTGGCGGACTCTGCTGCTAAGAATAAGGCTCTCGGAGTGTCGGCAGGTGTACAGACTCGCATATTGAACAAAGTCCAGACTCTGCTTGACGAGGCGAGTGAATTGGTTGCATTCTTAGATGATAAACTTGAAGCTGCCCGCAGTATCGAAGATGTCATTGCAAAAGCGGAGTTTTTCAGAGATGTGATATTCACGACTATGGGACAGCTCCGAGTGAAGATAGATGCACTGGAGATGTATGTCGATAAAAATCTGTGGCCTGTGCCGAGCTATGCGGATATATTATTTAAATCAGCTTTTTAAAAAAAATTAAACAGGAGAATATATGAATAAATCTGTTAGATATTTATTACGATTAACAGTATGTGTATTAATGCTGGTCTCTATATGCGGATGCAGTAAATCAGACAGGATCAGTTCTATCAGAGATCTAAGCGGCAAGCGGATCGGTGTGCAGTCAGGGACAACAAGTGAAGAATTATTGATGAATCATGATGCGATCCATGATACTCATATTACATCATATCAGAGTTCTTATGCTGCGGTAGCAGATCTTATGACAGGCACTATCGATGCTGTCGTAGTGGATTATCTGCCGGCGACTAAACTTGTATCGAAATATCGCGATCTGACGATCGTAGCTGATACTTTCCCGGTCGAAGAATATGCTATAGCAGTGAAGAAAGGCAACAAAGAGCTGCTTGATATGATCAATGACGGTATTGAGTCAATCCGCAACAGCGGAGAATACGCAGAGTTGATTGAGGCATTTATGCCTATCGATGGAGAGGTTGTTGTGCCTGAGAGAATGAGAATATCCGGTACTAATAAACTGTTGATCGGAACAAATGCTGCGTTCCCGCCATTTGAATATCTCGACGGAGGAGATGTGATCGGTTTCGATATGTGCATTATACAGATGATAGCACTTCGTCATGATATGCAGCCTATCGTTAAGGATATGGAGTTCGTTAATCTGCTCAAGGCTCTGCAGGATGGAGTCGTGGACTGCGTTATCGCAGGGATGTCTGTGACTAAAGAAAGAGCCGCTTTGGTAGATTTCTCTAAGCCATATTTCTCATCTCATCAGGTTATAATAGTTAAGAAGTAAAATATAAAAAAGACAGTCCATAAGGACTGTCTTTTTTATATTTCAAACAGTGGTAATCCGTTTTCAAGCAGCATTTCAATCTTAATAATACTCTGTACCATATCTCCCAATAAACCTTCCATTGTATCTGTAAACTTCGGTTTAAGTGGGATCTGTGCTTCTTTGGCGATAAGACAGTCCTTATGGACTGTTATCTCATGCAGCATATCTTTGTAGAGACCTGTGACTATTTTGTCTTTCTTCGGGAGTGAGTAGGGCAGTCCGTTAAGGACCTGATCTGCTTTATCACGCACTTTATCGGCATCCTTCGGATCGAATGTAACACGATATACGCAGTACCGCACTGAGTCCACAAGGCGAGGTGACTTGCTCACTTGCCGAATACGGAGCAGCGGCATATCAGGGTGCTGGTATCTCCGAAGTGTGTCTAACAATTGTGCCGGATCATAATCGATCAATGAGCTAAACTCGATTATCTCGCATTCTGATTCGACTCCGAGAGGCAGTGCCTGTGAGAATTGTAATTTCTGATGAGGATTGAATCCTTGCGTATAGATAATATCGATGCCCGAACGGTCAAACAATGTCTTGAAATACTCCATCATATCCAGATTGCCGACGAACTTCATAAGCCCGTGTTTGGCATACTCCATTATATAGATGTATTTCTTGTCATCACGCTTGACACGCACCGGAGGAACATATTCTTCCATATAGGCAGACAGATCTTCTGTCTTGCTTGCTTCATTTGAGTGGTGTGCGGCATTACATATATCACATTCCGGATCGCATGCGAGCTTGCATGAGTCGGTTGTCTCGAATTTAGCGGCTTTTTCATATTCTTTATTCAGATATTCTTCGCTGACTCCGACATTGATATATGACCAGAAGTCATTCTTGCCTGTCAGATACCGCTCGTGTGTAATGCCGTATTTGGCGAAAGCTTCAGTGTAATTGTTGATATTGAAATGTTCCCTCCAACCGTCGAATCGCACTCCGTTTTTGAAGACTTCGTATATCGCCATCCCGACATTCTCATCACCTCGTGCGATGATGCCCTCTATGAATGTGACTTCGGGATCATGCTTGCGGATCTGCACACGGGTTTTTTTGTAGTAAGCGTAGAGCCGCTCATACACTGCCCGTGACTCCTCGATAGTCATCTGCCGGCAGTATTGATACGGAGTATGCGGCTTAGGTATGAATGTAGCAAAATTGGCATGTATCTCAAGTTTCGGGAAACGGCTTCTGATATTATCGATGAATGTTATAATATCATCAACTTCATTCTCCAAGAACGGCAGTCCTATCATAAAGTAGAACTTCATCAGTCTCCAACCGTTATTCATGGCATAGCCGATGATCTCATATATCTTGTCAGTCTCGATGATCTTATTGATGGAGCGGTGGCCTTTCTCCGATCCTGCTTCTATAGCGAATGTCAAACCGCTTTTGCGGACTGATGACATCTTGGTAAGCAGTTCTTTGTTGAAAGTCTCGACTTTCAGCGACGGCAGTGAGAATGATATATTTCTCTTGCTGTATCTGTTCATAAATATCTCTGCGAGATCTTCGATCCGGCTGTAGTCGCCGCTGCTCAGAGATGACAGAGTAACTTCTTTCACGCCGAGCCTCTCTATACCGTAGTCGATGGCATTGATGATAGTCGAGATATTTTTTTCTCGGCATGGCTTGTAGCCTATACCGGCTTGGCAGAATCGGCACTTATTAGGGCAGCCGCGCATTATCTCTATCGTCATCTTATTCTGGACGACTTCAATGTTCGGGATGAGGTGATTGACCAAACCTTTGTCGGCTGCGAAACCGCTGTAGATCTGTCGATAGACAGGCTTATGTGTGTAGTCCGGTGAATAAAATCCATCCAATGCACCAAGCCGCTTCAAAGTTTCACTGCGTGACAGATGTTCATTTCTGCACTTGCGCAGCTCAGTCAGCATGCTGACCAGAGCATCCTCGCCTTCGCCGATACAGAACAGATCAGCAAACGGAGAGAATGGAGCAGGCGAGGATGCGACCGGTCCTCCGCACAGCACTATCGGGTCTGTCTCACGGCGATCTTTGCGGAGGACCGGTATCTTAGACAGGTCTATGATATTCAGCACATTGGTTAGGAGCAGCTCATATTGGAGAGATATACCCAGCACATCGAACTGACCTATGGGAGTCTTAGTCTCCAGCGAGTATAGTGAGTAATCGTGTGAGCGAAGATATGCTTCCATATCATCCCACACGGAGAAGACTCGCTCACACGATGCAAAGTCCAGAGCGTTGATCTTGTCATACAGTATCTTGATGCCGAGATTGGACATGCCGATCTCATAGAGGTCAGGATAACATATAGCGAAACGAAGTTCAGCATTGGCGAAGTCTTTATCTGGGATGCCTATCTCTTCGCCAATGTATCGTGCCGGGCGGAGCATTTTTGCGAGGTCTTTCTCGATATTCTTGAATTCTGAAGTTTTTTTCATCATTATTCCTTTTTTAGAACCGTTATTTGTCACACGGATTTGTTCACACCTAACGGCGTTCACGGACTATAGTCACCCCGAACTTGATTCGGGGTCTCAATAATCAGTTTTAAGATGCTGAAACAAGTTCAGCATGACAATAATAAATTATATAATATTATTTTAGAATTCTCAATATAAAGATAAAAAAAACAGCAGACCTGATAAATCCGTTATCAAATCTGCTGCCAAGGAGTATTTGTATTATATTGTATTAATGGTTTACATAGTTGAGATCATGTATCATCTCAACTTCACTGACTGAGAGCCTCAGTGACCGAGCAATATCTTCAATTGTCCAGCCTTGTTTAATCAGTCTCATTACAGCGTCATTTTTCTTTTCTTCGTCATCGGAGATATTATCCGAGAATGTCTCTTCTGCTTTATCAGTCAGAGCTTCAAAGAGTTTAATCTTCTTATCAGCTTCATGAGTCATATTCTCCAGATTGGTCTCCGCAGTTACGAGCCATCCACGCATCTTCTGCACATCAGCCGCTCTGTTTTCTACGACTTTCAGTGTATTGTCAAGTTCGTTATACATATCGATAACTCGATTGACTTTTTCTGTTGATGTAGTTATTATACTTGCATTTTTCTCAAAATTCTTGATTTTTTCATCATAAATGTCTTTTTTAAACTCAAGATCCTTGAATTTTGTATCAAGTGCGTTAAGTTTCGATTCAAGTTCTTTTGATTGGCTGCCCATTTTTTCGATATTGTCGATACTGCTCTGCAACTCTATCTCTTTTGCAGCGATGTCTTCCATATACTGTGCCACAGAGTTGAACTTCACATTGACATTATCCAGTTTATCATCGATAGTTTTGATTGAGAGTTTGATATGCTCCATATTGTCGATGCGGTTCTGGATACTCTCTGTGTATTCTTTGAGCTGAGTAAGAGTGTCTGTCATCCTGTCAATATTCTTACGCTCGTTCTGTATCTTGTTAAACTTCTCCTCTGCTGTCGAATACTGAGTTCCGATAGACTGCAGTTTCTTCTGGAGTTCATTAAGCTCGTTCTTGTCAGTCCTGATTGACGCGATAATATTCTTCATCTCATCGATCTTAGTTACAAGAGTATCTTTGATGCTGTTGGCACGCTCATATACAGCAGTATTCTTCTCGAAGTCACGGATCTCCGATTCGATTACATCGATTCTCTTATCAAGAATATTGGAGTGATCCATATACTTCGCAGAGAAGTTGTCGTCGAGCTGCTTGAGATTGGACTGGATACGCATGATCTCTTTCTTGAAATCATCCATCTTCATCTGAGTAGTCTCATCGAGAGAGCGGACTTTGCCATTAAGGATATTCATCTCATGGTTAAACAGATCTGTGATATTCTCTTTGGTGAGCATCAGCTGAGTATCTGCGTCTGCTTGGATCTGAGCTCTGACTGTCAGTCTGATATTCTCCAACTCTGACTTCATATCGTTATAAGTCTCTGACAGATCGCTGTATTTATCTGTGTAGTCAGACTGCATAGATGATAATCGTGTATCCAGCTCCGAGATCTGCTCCATATAAGTGCGGTTGATCTCTGCAAATGTTGCACTTGCCTTACGGTCGATCTCGTCAGACTTGTTTGAGATATAGTCGGCGAGTTTGCTGTCTGCATCAGCAATACTGCTGCGGACAGACATAAGTTCCTCTCGGAATGTGCTTATATGTGCGGCAGTCTCATTCTGCAGTTTCTGATATTCTTCGGACAGCTCATTCTTGCCGCTTGCGATGAGATTGCGCAGGTCATCTTTGGTTGTTGAGAGAACGACAGCCATATCTGTTTTGACATTCTCAAACTCATTGCGATAGTCGTTGATCTTCGACAATAGCTCATTATTCAGAGTATTCTTCTTGTCAGCGAATGACTCTTCGGCAGTGGAGATGATCTCATTGAGTGTATCCTTAGTGGAATGGAATGACTCGGTAAATTCGTCATTCATTCGTCTGAGTTCTTCACGGCAGTCGCTGATCTGACTCATTGTATCATCAGAGATTTGTCGATACTGACTCTCCAACTCATTTTTATGAGCGTCAAGCATCAGCTGCATATCGAGTTTGTTCTGCTCATAAGACTTATTGAAGTCATTGTCTATTATCTCGTTGATGTGATTGATCTTGTCATTGATATTATCTACATCAGTTTTGGCATTCTGAACCTGTGCCATATACTCATCTGCAGTTGACTTCATCTGATTGCCGGTCTG
The DNA here is from genome assembly GCA_017540815.1 of Spirochaetales bacterium. Lineage (GTDB taxonomy): Bacteria > Spirochaetota > GWE2-31-10 > GWE2-31-10 > MWDO01 > RGIG6909. The sequence goes on along the minus strand of JAFYAI010000018.1, from coordinate 9,289 downwards.
TATTCGGAATGCTTCGACATTCTGAACGATAGTCTTCATACGAGACTCTATCCCGAAGAATCGCTTTTGATTCTCTTCCATAAGAGCATTGGCCGCCTGCTGATAAGCAGTGTTGATAGTGTTGACCTTATTATCGATCTCATTCTTAATACCGGCAACTTGTGAGTCGATGCTGCTGTATGCCTGACTGATCTTGTCATTAATGTCATTGTTGATCGACACAAATTTTGTTTCTACATTATTCTGAAATGAAGCAACATACTGACCGATCTGTCCGTCGATTGATGCCATCTTCTCATTGACTGCATTATCCAGTGAGTCGAATTTCTGATTGATATTATTATCCCAGCTAACGAGTTTAGTGCTGACATTATTGTCGAGACTTTCCAATCGGATCGTAATATTGTTATCCAACTCGGTCATGCGCTGTGAAACATTACGGTCAGCCTCATCGAGTTTATTTGTGAAACTGCTGTTGACTTCTTCGACTTTCTGATTGAGATAGAAGTCAAATCGGCTGTTGATGCCATTCATATCTTCACTGATAGAGTCGAGTTTCTCACGCAGTTCGTTGAATCTGTCGAAGTTGCGATTGACGATCTGATCGTTTCTTTCTATATAAGAGTTCTGCAATGCAGTGAGCTTATCGCGGAAGTCCTTCTCTGTATTACCGATGCCGCTTTTCAGTTCTTCAATGAAATTGTTATATTCGTTATTCCACTTGCCGAACTGGTCATCGATACGCAGATCTACATTCTCAAATCGTGAGCGGACTTTATCGTTAATCTGAGACTCCAAGTCTGCTGTCTTCTGTCGTATGTTAAGCAGCTCGTTCTTATGAGTGTTGACATAACGCTCCGTCTCTTCGTGGAGTTTCGCATAGTTTGCTTCTATCATCGCATTACCGGCTTCAAATGCTTCTGCCAATAGTCCGTTGCCGCGGTCGATCTGAGAGTTGATCTCACTGTCAAGCCGAGACTTTATCAAGTTAATGTCGTTATTCAGCGAATCGAACTCAGACTTGAATGACTCCAACTGTGAGTTCTTCTCGCTGATGAGTTTGTCAAACTCTTCGCGGAATGTGTCAAGTTGGTGATTTTTCTCTTCTGTAAGCTGCTGTGTCTGTATCTGATAGTTAGCTTTGATGCCTGCGATCTGTCCTGAGAATACACTCTGCATCTCACCGAGTTTAGTCTCAAGAGTAGAGTCTGTCTCGCTGAACTTCTGTGCAATTTGCTCAGAGTAGTGCTTGTCGAAGCCTGCAAGCTGAGACTTGAATCTCTCCAACTCAGTCTCAAATGATGAGATGTCAGATGCTGCTTCATTGTGTATGCGATCAGTCTCTGCTGCGAAATCGTCAAGTCTCTGTCGGAATGAAGCATCAAGTGCTGTTTCACTGTTATTGATGTATTCTGTGATAGAACCATCCAAAGCATTGCGCATTTCATTCATCTTGACAGTTATCTCATCCATCTGAGATGTTACCACTGACAACTGCTCGTTGATACTGTCGGTGCAGCCGCTCTCCAGCTGTGATATTCTGACGGTAATGTCGTTGAGACTTGCGTTAAGGTCAGCAATCTTGCCGGAGGTTTGTGCCTCTAAAGCAGAGTAGGTGGTATTAATGCTGACACTAGCTTTGTTGATATTTTCAGAGACGATCTCATCGATATTGTCTTTGATATTCATTATTTTGTTATATATATCGTCATAGTTGTATTTGAGGCTGTCGATCTCCATTGAGCGTTGGTTGAGCATCTGCTCTGTAATCTCGGAGAGCTGTTTCTCGATGTCGCCGACTTTAGACTCAAATGCTGCCTGCATATCATCGATTTGCTTGTAAGACTCTTTAGTTTTGTTTTCATAGCGGTTGTTCGTATCTTTGAAGTTATCGATACACTGCTGGAGTTCCTGCATCTTATCGATGACTTGTCTGTCAATGTCAGTGCTTTTTTGGAGATATTTGTCATTATACTCATTTTCGATCTGACGAATGTTTGATTTAAGATCATTGATCTGATTGGAGTATTCTTCAAGGAGATTTTTGTTGGCTTCATCGAGATGTGATTTATTTGCAGAGATCTGCATCTCTATCTCATTCATAAGAGATGTAAGACTTGATTTGCCTGCATCAATCTTAGACTGAATGTCATTGTTAATCTCATTCTGCAGATTATTCAGTTGAGATTCAACATTTGCAAACGAAGATGTAAACTCGGTAAGTTTACGCTCATTCTCTTCGATAATGCGGTTAGTTGATTCTTTATACTGCTCTTCCAGAGAGTTGGACTTAGTTGTCAGGAGATTGATCTTGCTGCCAATGTTTGCATCAAGCTCGCCAATATGAGCCGTGGCAGTAGTTTCGATTTCATTGAGCCGGTTAAATATATCTTCTTTATACTGTCGGATCTTATCATTCATCGAACCAAGCTGAGAGTCGATCTCGCTGTCCTGATTGGAGATCTTCGCTCTTGTCTGTTCGATATTCTGCTCAGCGTAAGCTGTCAGTTCATCTTTGATCTCTGTAAATTTATTATTGAGCAATCCGAATATCTCATCTTGTCGGGCTTTCATCTGAGTCTCAATGTCAATATCACCGTTGTCGAGAGACTGTGCTACGAGAGATATTCTGTCATTAATCTTGTTGCGTGTTTCATACAACTCATTCTCAATATTGCCCAGCATAATGTCGTATTTCTTGGCAACCTCGCTGTTCTTCGCAGCTGAGTCCTGAGTCATCTTAGCGATCTTCTGATCTATCTCGTCGAAACATTTAGTCTTCTGTTCTGCGAAATACCGTTTCATCTGTTCACCGGCAACATCTGCATAGTCGCGGTAATCACTGATCTCTTTCTTCGCATTCTCAATCTGTACTCTTGTCTGTGCTTCAATCTGTTCAAACGAAGCATTGTAGAAATCCTGTATTCGATTAACTTCGTCAGACATTGTGTTGAGAGTAGTGCTGATATTTGATAATTCGTCATTCTGAGTCATTATCTGATCATGGAATGAAGTGCGGATATTTTCAATCTTCTGCTGAGTATCAGACTCAAAGTCGGTCAGACAGTCACGAACTCTTGCGAATATCTCATTCTCCAAGATAGAACTTTTGCTGCCGATATTAGTGATCGCTTTGTCGAATCCATCGATTGCTTTTGTGATCTTTTCATTAGTATTCTCAAGGTATCGTTTGAGATAGTCCTGCTTGCCGTTAATATAGTTATCCAGCGTGTCGAACTGGCTCTTTGCTTCATTCTGCATGCTTTTGAGCTTCTCGGTAAGAGCTTTGTTTTTTTCATTGACTTCTTCACCGGTCTTTATAATGCTTTCGTTGACATTCTCTCGCGTCGTTTCGCAGAATGAGATGACATTATTCAGAATTTCCTGATATTTTTCATCAAGATTGTCGCTCTTGGTTTGATTGAGTTCATCCATCTTCTTGATGATCTCTGTCCGTTTATTGTCGATCTTGCTTGAGAAGTCTGTGAATGCCTGATCAATGTCAAACCGACCGTCGTCAATTCGTTTGGAGATCTGACGGCTGAAATCATTTACTGTATTGATCCAGCTGTCCAATTTTTGCTGATTTTCCTGATCGATAGTTTTGATCTTATCGACAAACTCGTTGATATAACCGTCTTTGATCTTGATAACGGTGTTGTTGAGTTTGTTGATCTCTTCATTTGCCCACGAAGCATTGTTTGTTATCGAGTCGATTGTGTTTTTCTTCATTTCCTGAAGCATTTGCTCTGTCTTGCCGATCTCTTCTCGGAGAGCTTCGTTAGTTTCACGAAGTGACTTGGCATTTTCCTGATTTTCTGCGTAGAGATTGCTTTTCAGTTCACTAATCTTCGTCATCAGCAGTGACATTTCATTTTCCATATCGTCGGTTATGGACCGCTTAACTTCATTAAGAGATGCTTCGTTGGCACAGAGAATGTCATCTTTGATTTTCTGACTGCTACGGCGGATCTCTTCAAGCTCTGTTTTATGACGATTGATATTTTCTTCTACATTATTAATGATCTCATCGGTTCGTTTGATCTCTTCAACCTGTTCTGTTATCTCGTATAACTCGTGGTTGATCAAATCTATCTTCTGAAAGTAGGCTGAGATGTTTTCTCGCTGGCTGATAAGAGCCGCTGCTTCGTCATTAATATCAGTGTAAGTCTGACGGATCTGATTCAGCAGTGCATCACTCTTTTCGATAGCGACATCTGCGGAGTTCTGAAAGTTTTGCAACTGCTCGATCTTGGCATTATATGCTTCGTCGATTTCCTTAGCACGCGAATTGATAGCACTGGTTAATTTGTGTAAGTCTTTGTTAATCTTGTCTGAATGTCGAAAATATAATTGAATGATAATACATAATAATACAGATATAATGACGGTGATTACAGTCATACCCCCCCCAGAATATGAATGAAACAATACAATAAAATACTCAAGTAGATATATAAACTATTTTTGAATTTGTGTCAATAAAAATTTAACAAAAAATTAAAAAAATTAAAAATTATAATTTTTTTTATAAAATTCGCATTATTTTTGTTATAATTATCTCATATTTTATTTTTAGGAGTTGTAGTAATGAAAAAAATTCTCTTAGGTTTGCTGATTACAGCAATGTGTGCGGTAAGTATGTTCGCGTTTGATCTGGGTGATTTCCCGAAAGGAACATGGATCGACAGCAACTGGAACGGTGCGTGGACATTTGGCGTTGACGGAACGATTAAGCTCTCAGATGCCAAAAGCGGTGAAGTGATCTATAACTTTACACAGGACAAGATCTCTGACTTCAAAATTTCACCGTCGCTGTCAGGTTTGACTATCTCTTTTAAATGCGAAGAGACAGAACGAACTTACTCATTCACAAAGCCTGCTGCACTTGATACTTCACTTGAACTGAAGATCGACTGTGCTTGGGTTTCAGGCGGATATTCAGTTAAAATGGATATGAAAAAATAAACCTAATGCGTAAAAAAATGCGGTTCCCTACGGGAACCGCATTTTTTTTACTTTATTTTTTTACAATTTCACTTCAATATCTTTCCCACTGAACTTATCATAGAACTTCAGATAATACGCTTCGAGCTGTAGTCTGTCCGGAGAGTTTCTGTTAATGCGGGAGTAGAGCGGATCGCCGAGAATGGGGTAGCCGAGATGAGACAGATGGACTCTTATCTGATGAGTTCGCCCTGTTTTGAGCGTAATGTCAAGATACGACGAGTCGGCATCACGGCTAATGACATCGACATGAGTCTCGGCGATCTTGCCGGCAGTCGGACTGTCAAGGACAGCCATCTTTTTGCGGTTGTTCGGATCTCGCCCGATGCGGTTGACGATCTCTATATGTTCCCATCGGAAAAATCCTTTGACTCTTGCGTGATATTTCTTAGTAATCCTTCGTGACTTGAACAGCTCAGTCAGATATGCGTGAGCCTGATTATTTTTGGCTATAAGGAGCAGTCCTGCTGTGTCTTTGTCGAGGCGGTGCACGATGCCGGGACGGAATTGGTCTACATCAGAGAGCTGCTTGTTCAGACCGAGCAGAGCGTTGACAACCGTGCCGGTGTAGTTGCCTTTCGCAGGATGGACTACCATCCCGGCAGGCTTATTAATGATGATATAATTATCGTCTTCGTAGCGAATGTCGAGGCTTATCTGTTCGGGCAGCACTTCATCGGTCGGAGTTTCTTCTTCGAGTTCAAGCAATACTTTGTCGCCGTTCTTTGTTTTGTATGACATTTTGGCAGGAGTATCATTTACCGTAAGACTGTGCAGCATAAGCTTCAGATGAGAGCGGCTAATCTGTGGAAATGCTGTTGTGATGGCGACATCCAGTCTGATACCGGCATTCTCGGGAGTAATCGTCAGTTCATATCGTCTCATAGTGCCGCCTTAATAGAACTCGACATAGCGGAACTTCCGCTTTTTTTGCAGATTGTTGATAAGGTCTGTGACAGATACAGACAGAGACAGGATGCCGCTGCCGAGATATAATGAGAGATTTTGAGCGGGACGCAGCATGCCGAAGTCATCGCCGTAGATGACCATATTAAATATCGAGAATGACAGCCATCCGCTGAATGTGATAATCGTCAGTGATCCGAAGAACAGTATCTCCATTCTGCGGAAGATATTCTCCTCCTGAGCAGTGCTTTTTTCACCTGTCGATGCAAAATTGGTGATACGGAGATAGTTTTTGCTGTCATCAAACATTAACTGATACTTATTGATGTCTAAAATATCATTCATATTATAGTAATGATATAAGTTATGGTTGTTGGGTTTCGGTTTCGTCAGTCGGAATGAAATGCTGTTGACAGCGGTAAAACGCTTCTCTCCGAGAGTATTGGCATTAAGAAGAAGTGCCGACAGCAGCAATAATCCGATAACGACTATTTTTTTCATTTCTTGCTGTAATCCCGATGTCCGAACAGTGCCGAGCCGATACGCACGAGAGTGCTGCCTTCCAGCATAGCGAGTTTGTAGTCATCGCTCATACCCATTGACAGAATGTCGAAGTTATCGTATTTGTCCTGCAATCGGATAAACATACTTTGCAGGTTTGCAAATGCGTGTCCGATCTGCATCGCATTGTCAGTCAGCGGTCCGACAGTCATCAGTCCGCGAATGTGACAGTTGGAGTAGTTCGCCTCTCCGATCTCATCAAGCAGTGCGTCAAGCATATCGGGAGCTACGCCGCTTTTCTGCGGTTCGTAGGAAGTATTAACTTCAATCAGATAGTCAATCTGTTTGCCAAGCTTGACGGCTTTGTCATTGATTGCGGCAAGAGTCTCATTCTTGTCGATTGACTGGCACATCGACATAACTTCGACGGCATGAGCGGCTTTGTTCCGCTGCAGGTGACCGATGATGTGCAGGTCGAATGTCTTGTCTTTGAAAACATCATTCTGAAACTTGGAGTAAGCCTCCTGAATGCGGTTTTCACCGAACAGAGTCAGCCCCGATTCCAGAGCGACGGCAACATCTTCGGCCGGGAAAGTTTTCGTTACTGCCATCAGAGTCGTCTTCTGCGGCAGATTATACTTCGCTGCTATCTCTGCCATATCATCCTGTATGTGTTTTATATTGTCTTTTATCTCATTTGCACGCTGTTGTGTCATAGTTTATTCCTTATATAATATTATTCTATCACCAGTTTCTTTTCATAATTTGTCATATTCTCCGCTGCACCGTCAGTCACTGCGACGAGATCTTCGATTCTCACGCTGCCAATGCCTTTGTAATACAGTCCGGGTTCAACGGTGACAGTCTGACCTGCTTTGAGTATCGAGCCTTTGCTTGATATATACGGATATTCGTGACATTCCAGACCGACTCCGTGTCCTGTGCCGTGGAAAAATCCCTGCAGCATTCCGTCGATAATGCCTGTTTTGTAGCCTTTCTCCTCAAAAAAATCCCTTATCCGATTGTGCAGATCTTTGCCCGACGCTCCGATACGCACCGCATCAATCGTAAACAATTGTGCATCAAGCACAGTCTGATACATTTTCGTCAACTCGTCTGCTGCTTTCCATTTGCAGAATGTGCGCGTCATATCCGAGAAATAGTGGTTGTCCAAACTCTGCGGGAAAATATCGACGACAATCGACTTGCCTGCATATATATATCCGCTGCCGTGTTCGTGAGGCATCACCGCCTGATCGCCGACTGCCACGATCGATGCATCAGAGTAGAGCCTGTTCGCTACGAACTCCTGTGTTATCATCGTCTGCATCCATTCCGAGGTGAGTTTCTCTCCGTTATAGATGAGAATATTATCCTCACCGACAGAGGCACATTCCAGGATGTGCTGCACCTTCGCCATCACTTGTGAGTTTATACGGCTGTTGCTTCTGATATGAGACAATTCCTCGGCAGTCTTAGTGCTGCGGCTTCTGAAAAAAGGCTCGCCGACGACATTCAGCGAAAATCCCATATCCCGCAGATAATCAGCCTCGACAATCGGGAAGTCCTCAGGCACATCGACAGTCTCAATGTGATGATCCCGCAAAATGTCAACGACACATCCGGCGTGACGCTTGTCGGGATTGATGCCTGCATCCTTAGTCTTGTTCTCCGTCTCTGTCAGATCTTCGGCATGCTTAACCTTAGCCGTCAGACGAGCATGCTCCAACTCAGTCGCCGGGAAAAATCCGTAACTCTGTTCGTTGCTACCGCTGCCAATCCGCAGATAAACAATCGGATCGATGCAATAATATCCTGCCGCATACAACAGATTGCCGGAACGCTGCGGCGTATCAATAATCAAAATCGCATTATCAGACATATAACTTCCTTTTTATCTCTATTCGATTTATATTATAAAGGAAAAAATCGGAATTATCAAGTGTTTTTTCAATGTATATTTATAAAAAATTGCAAAAAAATTAAATGTAGTAAACTACATTTATCTTGTTCTTGACAGAACAAGATAAACAACATTCTAAGAAGCAATTATAAAAAATGGAAAAATTGTTCTGAATGAGACTGATTACTCGTGACGAGCCGGAAAAATGGGAGTTCATCGGAATCAGGTCTAAGCCGACGAGTTATCTCGATGAGATAAAAGGGAAACTGCAAAAATAAATAACAAAAAAACAGAAATAATCCTTGATTATTTCTGTTTTTTTGTTATAATCATATCAAGGAGCAGTTATGGGCGTATATCTTAATCCGGGCAATCAGAATTTCACTCAGCAGGTTCAGACAGGAACATACATCGATAAGACAATGCTTATCGCAGAAACAAATCGGCGGCTTAACAATGCCGATTTCAAGTTTGTTTGTATTTCCCGTCCACGCAGATTCGGCAAATCGATTGCCGAGGATATGCTTGCGGCGTATTACAGTAAGGGTGCTGACTCTGCTGAGTTGTTTGCTCCGTATAAAATATCGAAGTCCGAGACATTTGGCACGCATCTGAATAAACATAATGTGATTAAAGTTGATCTGAATGCGAGATATTCCGTGTGGACTTCAACTCCGTCTGACAAGCGGACTTATCCGTTTATCGGTGAAGTATCAAATCTGATAGGAGAAGAGTTTAAGAAAACTTTTAACGATATTGATTTCATAAACTGCGGTTCGCTTGCCGACTACATTCAAAGAGTCTATATCGAAAAAGGCGAGACATTCATCATCATTATCGACGAATACGATGTGCTGATTAGGGAGCAGGTAAGCGAGGAAGAGTTCAAGGCGTATTTGGGATTTCTTAACTCATTGTTTAAGAATGCCGAACTCAAGCCGGCGATTACTCTTGCATATCTGACAGGCATCC
>JAFYAI010000135.1 GCA_017540815.1 Spirochaetales bacterium | reverse complement strand
TGTTGTCGGATGTTTTGAACTTCAGTGCCATCTCAAGGATGCCGACAGCACGGCGGGCATCGCCGCAGGCTACAGTGACGATATACTGCACATCATCATCGCAGATCTTCACTTCGATGCCGTTTTCTTCCCTTATAAGTGCGATGCCACGCTCTATCAGACTCTTTATCTCTTCGTCAGTGAGCTTATGCAGGATGAATACTCTCATTCGTGACAAGAGCGGCGAGATCACCGAGAAACTCGGATTCTCAGTCGTTGCTCCGATAAGGATGATAGAGCCATTCTCAACATAAGGCAGGAATGCGTCCTGCTGAGCTTTGTTAAATCTGTGAATCTCATCAACGAACAGAACAGTCCGCCGACCGCTTAACTGCCGATTGGATGAGGCTTCTTCCATTATCTGTTTGACTTCTTTTATGCCGGATATAACGGCACTGAAACTTTTCCAGATATTCTTAGTCGTATGTGCAATGACATTGGCAATGGAAGTCTTGCCTGTGCCGGGCGGTCCCCACAGAATGAATGAAGACAGATTATCCTCGACGATCATATTCCGAAGCAGACTATTATCACCGATGATGTCAGTCTGCCCCAGAATATTGTCGAGCGTCTGCGGCCGCAGTCTCTCGGACAGCGGCCGCTGTGCAGTATCAGCAAACAGAGTATCGCTCATTATCGTCTGATCGGATTAGGTATGATACCGAACTGAACGAGTATGCCTATCACACCTACAATGATGCAGGCGATAGCAACGCCTGTCGAAGAACCGTTTGAGAATACATGATTGAACAATCCCTGGAAATAATCCACGATATTGCCGGCTTTATCCTGAAATGCTTTAACAACATAAACGCATGAACCGACGATGAATACGCCGCCGCTTAATCCGGTGATAATCTTCATCATAATATCTGCGAAGAAGTGACAGAGAATACCGAAAAGCACAGCCATTCCGATTACATAGATATAGAACAGGATCTCACTGCCGTTTCTGCCGCCAAATCCGAAAATATCGCAGTTCAATGCAACCAGAACACCGAATGCACCGCCAAGCAGCCACGGTCCCCAGTTATAGCCAAAGATACACAGCAGACCTACGATAATACCGACGATGGCACTGATCATAATCCGCGGATTTTCTTTCATGCCGGCATCTCCAAGAATGTGATTAGTCAGATAAAACATCGCTGCAAATGCGATAAAGAATATCACATACTTCGACCACTCTGCTCCGTAGAAACAGATAACCAGACCAATCAGGAATACAACAATCCCGATAATCACTCCTAACAAATTCATATTAAATACCTCTTATAAAAATGTTTATTTTTTCGTAATACAAAACATCGTCACATCGTCAGGCAGATCCTGAGAATCAACGAAATCATATATATCATTAAATATCACCCTCGGGATGTTGTTCATCTCGTCATCCGTCAGAGTCTTGAGTTTATCGTAAAATCTATCCTCATAGAAGTTATAATACTCATCAGCCGTATGAGCCTCTATCACTCCGTCAGTATAGAATATAACCGTGTCTCCGTCCTGCATAGTGTATTGGCAGTTACCACAGTCCAGAGTCTCCAGCACACCGAGCATCATGCCATTGACATCAGGCACCTCAATAGTTCTGTCTTGATGAAGGATGAGCGGTGGCGGATGACCGCAGTCGAACAGTTCCATAATGCCGGTGTCATAATGAAGTCTGACATACATCAGAGTCATAAATATCGTTGCCCCGGCAAGAACAGAATGTATATCCCGATTGATTGCAGTAAGTATCGCATCCGGAGTATCGTATTCTGCGACACGCGTGCGGAATGACATCTTGAGCATCATAGTGATCAGTGCTGCAGGCACTCCGTGTCCTGTCACATCGGCGATAACGAAGTCCATATATTTGCCGTCTTTATCATAAGTCGCAAGTATATCACCGGTAACAATGCTCGCCGGCTTCATCGCCGATGAAAAAGTGTAGCCTTTCACAGATATATTAATATCCGGAAAAATACTCGCCTGCACTTCGTGAGCAAGAGTAAGCTGCCGCAGCATCTCATCATCTTTTTCTTTGAGCAGTTTATAAGCCTGCACTTTTTCACTGATGGTATTATCCAATTCGATCGTCTTGACAGACAGGCTGTCATACAGTTCCTCAAATATCTTCTTGAATGACACAACATCGGATATATTCTTGAACGATATGTAGTGACACTCCTGACCGCCGAAGAATGTCATTCTGTGCGAAAGCAAAAAAGTCATCGTGAAATTATCCGACTTGGCATAAGTCACCTCTCGGTTGTCAAATGCAGCATCGAAATACTGATCAAAACTCTTTGACGAGAAGATATTCTCTTTCTTCGGATTATACATCGGGAATGACGCAATCTCACAGCCCTCGTTTATCGCTTCGCCGAAAAGTTCCTTAGCTTTCATGTTGAATTTCTTCACCAATCTGTCGGACGAAACGAGTACAAGAGGTTCGGGTGCGTATTCAAACAAATCGTGCATATCACAAATCCTATTTTTTTGTCATTCCGAACTTACTTCGGAATCTCAATCCTGTTTTTGAGCCGCTGAACAAAGTTCAGGGTGCAGGTATTTATAATTAATTTTCATTTCTCTCCGCAGAGTTAGGTTTCGGACGCAGTTTCCTTCGCTGTGCAATATCGTCCTTGATATGATACGGATCTTTGGCATCTTCCTTATCCGCATCAATCTTCGCAAGCATTGATGTAGACAGGATAACATACTTGCGGTATTCCCCGGCCTCATCTGTCGCTCCGATCTGCTCCTCATACATAGTGATAACGCGGTTGAAGTAGCCCTGTGCTTCCGGATAGTTTTTCTTCTTATAATAGTTGTAGCCGATATTATATATCAGTCCGAGAATATCATCATCGGGGAATTTCACCATTGCTTCGGTGAGCAGCCCGATAGCTTTATCGTAGTGACCTCCGTTCGTCTGATAATATGACTCAACCATATATTTCTCATAATCCCATTCTGTTTTATCCTGCTTCATCACATCTCGGCTCTTACATCCGCACAATGTAATACTTACAGCAAGCATTATAAATAAACCGTATTTTTTCATTTGTCTTCCTTTATATTTTGTAATTTAATTCTGAGATGCTGAATCAAGTTCAGCATGACAAGCAGTTCTTGCACATTTCTCATTAATCATCCCTTCCGGCTGATTTCAAACCTTTTCGATGTATCGACTCATTAATCGGAACTATCTTCTCATCATCAGGTATATCCGCACTTCCCGGTGGCAACGGTTTCTTCGGAGTCGTATCATCCGTCACATCTTTAGCCGGCTCTCTCCGAATGGTTTTAAGATCCTTCACTTTGATAAGACTCAGTTTCAGCTGCAGATACTCTGCTATCTTGCGTGAGATCTCCATAAGCCGTGCCCGCTCATTC
>JAFYAI010000134.1 GCA_017540815.1 Spirochaetales bacterium | reverse complement strand
ATTATCGACTTGCGATGACCTATCAGACGATTGAACAATGTAGATTTGCCGACATTAGGTCTGCCGATAAATGCTACGACCGGATTAATATTTTCGATACGAGTAATCTGTGTATTTATCTTATGTGTTTTTTCAGCCATTGCTCTACTCTCTGCTGTATTTTCGCCTGATTGGGCATAGTCAGCACTTCATCGGCGAGTTTCTTTGCATCGGAATACTTAATGTTTGTGATGAAGTCTTTCATCTTGAGTATATTCGTCGGACTGACTGATAACTCATCAATGCCCAGACCTATCAGGATAGCGGCATTCTCAGCAGACGCTCCCATCTCACCGCATATACTGACAGGGATGCCATTTTTATGAGCGTTGTCTATCGTGATCTTGATCATCTGCAGCACCGCAGGATGCAGCGGCTGATACAAATGTGATACACGAGAGTTGGCTCGGTCGCACGCAAGTGTATATTGGATGAGATCATTCGAGCCGATGCTGAAGAAATCGCAGTTCTTGGCAAGTGTATCGCTAATCATTACCGCAGCCGGGGTTTCTATCATTACTCCCAGCGGAACACGGTCTTTATGAGCGAGTCCTTCTTTCTTTAGTTCTTTCTTCACATCTTCGATCAGCTGCTTAGTTTCATTCAGCTCGTCGATTGTGCTGATCATCGGCAGCATTATATGAAGATTGCCATACATTGATGCACGATACAATGCCCGAAGCTGCGTCTTAAATATATCCTTATTATCCAAACAAAATCTGATCGCACGCCAGCCAAGATTAGGATTCGGCTCACGCTCTGTCACACCTTCGAGAATCTTGTCTCCGCCGACATCAAGCGTCCTGACGACAACTTTATCTTCAGGGATACGCTCCAAAATGACTTTATATGTGTTGAAATGCTGATCTTCTGATGGAAGAGACTGCTTTCTGCGGGACAAATAGAGAAACTCTGATCGATAAAGACCAATACCTTCAGGTCTCTGCTCCATCAGATTGTCCAACTCCTGCTCTGGAATCTCAAGATTCGCACGAAGTGCGATGTGCTTGCCATCAAGAGTATCCGATGAACGCTCAAGAAGAGTTTTGAGTTTCTTTTCATTCTCTTCTCTTTCTGTTTTGCGTCGGCTGTAATCGTTAAGCGTTTCCTCATCAGGATTGAGAATGACAATGCCGGTGTCGCCATCAACGATAATCTTATCGCCAGTCTTAAACTCTTTAGTAACCAGCGGAATGCCTAAAACAGCCGGAATGGACAGCGAATTGGCAAGGATTGCAGCATGACTTGTCCGTCCGCCTTTCTCGGTAACGAATGCCATAACATGTTTGCGGTTCATACTTGCCGTGTCACTGACTGTCAGATCCGAACTGATGATCACGGCATCTTTATCAAGCTGTGACAGCGAGAAGTCTTTCTGCTGCAGCAGATGACGCAGGATATTACGCCCGAAGTCGATAATATCCAATGCTCTGTCCTGGAAATACTCATCATCCTGCTGTGTAAACTTCGCAGAAATATCCATTATAATATTGTAGAGAACATACTCAATGTTTTTCTTGGTTTCTCGGATCGTCTCAACGACATTATTGAAGAATGTCGTATCTTGCGTCATTAAGATGTGAGCATCGAAGAGTTTGCTCTCATCTTCGGTCAGCTCAAGACCTAACTTGCGCTGCATCTCTTTGTAGTCATCCTGAGTCTTGTTCAGAGCTTCGTAGAAACGATTGATCTCAAGCTCCACCTGCAGTGTGCTTATTGAGAAATTGGGTATATATAATTCCTGAGTGTAAACAAGCACTTCACCGATAGATATTCCGGGTGATGCTGCTATACCTGTGTATTCCTTCATCCTTGTTTCCTTTGCTCTTCCTTGCTCTGTGTTCTCTTTTGCAGAGATGACTTTTATGCTTCGACTATAAATGGCTATATTATAGCATAAATTTTCAAGTAAGTCAAATGTTTTTACAGGATGAGGTTTGCCGGAACTTATGTTCCATAGTTTTTACTTCACTTGATCCCATTCCATTACAGCGTTATAGATCTTTGCTCCGGAGTCCGATTCGATACAGTCCAAGTAGTATTTATGTTCCGTTTCATTGTAATATAATGTCACATCAAGTTCATTACCATACTTTGCAGCGGTAAGGTAATTAATCTGCATGGATTTGAGATTGTGTGCCATTCTGAAATCAAGGTCAAACAATGAGGCTGCCCATTTTGCATATACGGCATTGTTTACATGCTGATTCATATCGAGATCGGTGTATTCCACAGTGATGTGCTTCGTCACAGCAGGAGTGCCGGATGTTATAATCTTATTCAATTTCGGAAAATCTTCTATAATATCGCCGCAGCCCTGAGTGTCTTTGAGCTGTTCAGATATTCGCTGAGGACGCAGAGTGCTGCGATTCAGCAGCAGCCAATAGCTGTCACCGTGTGCAAGGAGAGTGCCGTCTCGGTCAGTGAAGTCGAAGTCACGAAATGCGAAGAGTGCATCGCTGCCTCTGGGGTGAGTGGTGACGCATATATTGTCTTGCCATTTCGGCAGCTTAATAACATTCAGCTTAATCCTCGACAATACCCAGAAGAGATCTCTCGGACGCAGATACTCCCAGCCGATGCCGTTAAGGTCAGCATTCCGAATGGCGATGTCCTGCATATAGTTAAAGAATGAGAACGGTGTCATATTTTGTCTGAGGTCTGTGTCGTAAAATTTTACCTGAATATCATCTGTTGTAATAATCATATTAAATCCTTATTATTATAAACTTTGTTGTTCAATAATCTGAATGAACTGCTCTTCGGAAATGATCGTCGTTCCGAGAGATTTTGCTTTGTCAAGTTTAGATCCGGGACTGATGCCGCACAGCAGGTGAGTGGTTTTGCCCGATACAGAGTCGATGACTTCGCCGCCATATTGTTTGATAATGTCGCCGGCTATTGTTCGCGGTTTGTAATGCTCGAAACTGCCTGTTATCACCCACTTAGTTCCTGCCAGGAACTGATTATCATTAGAGACTGTTTCTTTTGTTTGGAATTGTAACCCGCACTTTTTGAGACTGTCAATCAGTTCCAAGACATCTTTATTTGTAAAATGTTCGATTATCTGATTGGCAAGCATTTCTCCGATACCGTTTATCTGTGTTAATGCAGTGTATGCCTCAGATGTATCTGCACACAGAGCGATGAGATCGTCAACCGAGCGGAATATATGCGTCAAGACTTCAGCGGCTTTGTTGCCAATATCTTTTAATCCTAACGAAGCCAATACAGTCTGGTATGGTTTTTCTTTGGATTTCATTACAGATTCGATAATGTTATCGACTTTTTTCTGTCCGAATCCTTCTACTCCGATCAGACGACTGTAGTCGAATGTGTATATATCAGGGATATACCTGATGCAGTTGTTCCTGAACATATATTCCAGTGTCTTGTCACCCAGAGATACAATGTCCATCTGCGTGCGAGAGACGAAGAATTGCAGAGTTCCCAGCATCCTTGCCGGACACTGTTTGTTAGGGCAGAATGTATGGGCCCCTTCGACAATCAGTTTGCTGTGACATGACGGACATTCTTCCGGCAGCTTGAATGGAGCCGGATTGGTGCGTTTCTCAAGGACACCTTCCACTGCCGGGATCACATCACCTCGTTTGGAGATGCTTACCAAATCGCCGACATTGACTTCCAGTGAGTTGATATAGTCCTGATTATGCAGTGTTGCTCTGGCAATGACTGACCCGGCGAGCGGAACAGGCTGCAGGTTGGCAACAGGAGTAATGCGACCGCCGCGTCCTACCTGAACTGATATAGAGTTTATAACTGTCTCTGCCAGAGGAGCGTCAAACTTGTATGCGATCGCCCAGCGCGGATGGTGCTGTGTATAGCCCATCTCTTCTCTTGTCTCCAAGTCGTTAATCTTTATTACAATGCCGTCTATATCATACGGGAGACTGCTGCGCTGTTCTGTCAGTGCCTGTATGCAGCTGCCTATCGAGTTGGTATCGCCTGTCATCGCATTCTTGAATGGAACAGATGGGATAGCAGATCCTTCTTTCGGCTCTCTTGTATAAAATCCGATCAGATCATTTACAGGGAATCCCAAATTCTTCATAAATATAAGACTGTCGAGATGATTCTTGATCTGATTTTCCCGCAGAAATATCTCATAGCAGAACATTTTCAGCGGGATCTCCGCTGCTTCTTTCGACTTCTGACGGCGAACTGCACCGCTAGCAAGGTTTCTAGCATTGGCATATTGCTCTTCTTTCGGCAGGCCGGCATTTATCTTGGCGAAGTCACTTTTATCGATATATACTTCGCCTCGAACTGCTGCGAAACCTTTATATTGGATGCTTAGCGGTATACTGTGTATTGTTTTGATATTCTCGGTGATGTCCATCTCAAAAACGCTCTCCGGCTTTTGATTGCCCCTGAAAATGGTGAATTTATTGTCCCCGATGGCAAAAGCCGAACGGTCATTCATAAATTCAACATAGGACATTACCGTATCCTTATAATTATACCCGCTGACAAGATTATCGATCTCAT
>JAFYAI010000133.1 GCA_017540815.1 Spirochaetales bacterium | reverse complement strand
GAAGAGAAATTTGTAAAGAAGCTCAAGTCTGCCGGAGTGAAACAGAAAGACACCCGTGAGACAGCATCTGTCGTTAATGTCAAAGTCTGTCTGCCGAGATGTGCTGCTCCGTATGGCACTGCTATCCTAAGCAGTGTTGATGAACTCGCTGCATTGATGAGTGTTCTGACAAATGCTGACAAAGCATATAACATCCGCATAACTACTCTCAAACCGAGTTGGACTGCGATAGCTGACGCTCTCAATACTAAACCCGGAGCAAAAGTTAATCTTGACTTGTCACAATGTATAGATACTAATCCTGCAGCAGATAAACCTTTTGAACAATGCTCTAATTTAGTCAGTGTTGTTACTCCGCTTGTTGTCAATAATGGTTTGTTTGAGGGGTGTGTCGCTCTTAGCAATGCAGCTTCCCCGGAAGGAGCAACAGCGATAGGTGACAGAGCATTCTTCGGATGTGCAGGACTGACAACCGTAACTCTGCCGGAAAGTCTGAAGAGCATTGGCGATGAAGCATTCGGCGGTTGTGTTGGTTTAACAGCGATGATACTGCCTGAAAGTGTGACTGAGATCGGCAATGGAGCATTTATCGGATGTTTCGGAATAACAGAACCGCTTTATAATGCGACTGTATTTGCTTATATGCCGACAAATTTTGAAGGTGAGTATTCTATTCCTAATGGTATAAAGGCGGTTGCCGGCAGTTCTTTCTATATGTGCAAAGATCTTACAAATGTGATTATCCCCAAAAGTGTGCGAAGTATCGGCAATAACGCATTTAAATTTTGTGAAAAATTGACAAAACCTGTATTTAACTCTTATGTATTTGCATATATGCCTGCTACATATAAAGGAGACTACACTGTCCAGCGAGGTGTCAAGATCATTGCCGGAGGTGCATTTGCAAACTGTGTTGGGCTGACCGCTATCAACCTGCCTAACAGTTTGATGACAGTTGGAGACGGTGCATTCTATGGATGCAGCGAACTTACAAATGTTTTGATACCGAACAGTTTGCTTTATATCGGAGATGACGCATTTAGAAATTGTGATGAATTGCTCACTGTCAAAATCGGAATCTATGTGAAGAGTATTGGCAAGAGTGCATTCGCTGAATGTGGCAAGCTGCTTAGTGTTGCTTTGCCTGACAGTGTGACAAGCATTGGTGATGAGATTTTCTTGGACTGTCCTAATCTGAGAGATGTTACTATACCGAACGGTGTGCAGCATATTGGGGAGAGGTCGTTTTATAAATGTGTCGGTATGACAAATATTACGATAGGCAATGATGTGGTCAGCATCGGTGAGTCGGCATTCGGTTACTGCAATTCTCTGCCGGATGTGATTATCCCGAACAGTGTTACATCTATCGAGAATGGGGCATTCTCTAACTGCGAGAAACTTAAAACTCTATCTGTTCATGCAGTTGAGCCGACTAAGATAGGAACTAATCTTTTGGATAATTGCCCATCGTTTACAGGTATATTTGTTCCTATGGCAACGCTCAGTGAATATAAAGTCGCTCAGAATTGGAGCGATTATGCAGACAAGATTTTTGCCGGAGATTTCTAAGACAGAATATCTCATAACGATATAAAAAAAATAGTCCGTAAGGACTATTTTTTTTATATCGTTACATTAAAACTACTACAGCGACAGCCATAGTTTTTTCGTGTGATATAGACAGATGTATGGATTTACCGGCGAACGCTTCGCAGAAAAAATCAGCAGTTTTGCCGTGGAGTTGTATCGCCGGCTGTCCGGTTTCGGTTTTAATCACTTCCACTTCGGAGCATGATACCGACTTGCCGAAGCCTGTTCCTACCGCCTTGGAGAATGCCTCTTTCGCTGCGAAGCGTGCGGCGAATCTCTGCGGGGCATTTCTGCCAGTGCCACAGTAAGCTATCTCTGCATCGGTGAATACCTTACGCAGGAATGCGTCATTAGCGGAGAGCCTGTCAAATCTTGTTACATCACAAATATCGATCCCAATCATATATATTTCATCGACATATTTAATGAGGGATAGCCTGACATAAGCAGACTATCCCTCATTAAATATGTTATCCAAAGAGAACTTTTTTGAAGAAATTAATAATCCTGCGAAATAAAGACGGTCTGGATAATTTTTCGCGGCGAGTTTTTGCCTGTGATAACTCCTCGAAATCGAAATTTTTGCGTGCTTCATTCTCATCGATCTCGATCTCCAGCCGCTCTAACTTAGAGTCTGCTCTGACAGTGCGAACATCTATCTCTGTCCAGCCGAGGTTCTTCGCAGCTGTAAGTCTGCGATAGCCTGCCAACAGCGTGTAGTCTGAGTCAGTTATGATGATCGGCTGCAGCAGTCCGTGTTTCTTCATAGACTGCATCAGCGTCGTCAAGTCTCCCGTATTGCGTCTGATGCGTTTCTTATCGATGACTATATCCTCAATGCTGACTCTCATATTCAACTCCTGATATTATTGTATAACAAATAAGTCCAAAATGCAAGTAAAAATTAAGATTTTTTATAAATTCAAATATAATTAGCGATATTTTAGTTATCTGAGCCCGCAGAACACTTTATACAGATATTTTATCTGATAATGCTCAAGATTTATCGGCAGATAACAATAATACGGCGGTTCAGGATTGATTATAACATGAGCTTCGGCAAGGCGGCTTGCATAGTTTGCCGTCTCTCCATTCAGCCGGAATAATCGTCCTCGCTGCAGAGCAATCGTCCCGTCAAGTCTCAGCCGGTTGAAGCCTCTGTTTTGCTGATTGCGGATAGTGTGATAGAGATTGACCGCTGATATAAGTGTGAAAGAAGGAACAGTCTCAATGCTGTCCAAGAATGAGTAATCCTGTTCGAGTTCTTTCCTTACCAAGACAAAAACAGTCGGCGTAAATCCGCTGAAAAGTTCCGGTAGAATTACAGTCTTAGCATTGCCGATCGGCATATCGAGCTCAGGATACCACCATCCGTTTAGTATGTCATTCTTAGTTGGAATGACGCTGCGATTGTTGATGTAATCATCTGCCGTTTCAATGATATTGATGCCTTGCTCTGAATGTGGTATTTTTACAGAATGGGCCTCTAAGTTCGACAGTGTATCAGTTCCGCAGAAATGAGGCTTGATCCCGGCATTGACCATTCTAAGCCAAAGATCAGTCAGAGATGACGCACATCGGACTGTCCAATCATCACCAAAGCAGCTGTGAATGAGCCGCAGAAATCTATTGTGATATATGCTTGTGCCGCGGATATTCCACGCAGTCGATAACGCATTCTTAGGCAGGGTAGTGAGCAGCCGATGAGAATGTCCTATGATATTGGTGTTGGATGAAAGATCGTAATATTTTTGTCCGTCGATAGTATATATAAATGCGTTCTTTGCTTTCCTGATTGTTTTCATTGTGTTACCGCCGTGTCGTCAGTTTGATCCGATTCAATGTCTGTCCGCTCAAATGTTATAGACTTGTATATATTCTGCATTATATCTTTGACTGCATCGTAGTTGTCTTTCTTCGTCCAAAACTCAAGCCGATAGTCGTTGGCGAAGTTTTTGAACAGTATCGCATCGAATACAAATACATTCAGCGGATTGACTTCGGCTTCGTAGACGAAACTGACTGCCTCAAAGTTATCGAATGTAACAGATTTGTCTGTGTTGAATGTTATCTTATATTTATTTTTTGTGTCGGTATTCTGCTTGCGGACAGTTTTGGCATATTCGTCAAGCGGCATTGACAGAACTTCTGCCATACAGCGGACTCCCATCTTCATCTTATCATTCAGTCCGATGAACAGAACTTCGCTTCGCTCCGTTGAGAAATATTCTGCGAATTTCTTTTGCTGCTCCGTGAAATCCGCAAACTGAGTGTGGATCTTCCAATTAGCATCGAACTCTATCGAGAAATCAAGCTCATCATTGTTATACAAAACACCGCTATATGAGTCTGAGTATTTATCGAAGTTTTTTTGTTTCTCAAGCAGATCTGCGAGTGTGCTACCGGTGGATTTACATCCGCACAGCAGAGATAATCCAATGAGAAGTACCCCGACTCTCAGTATCTCAGAAGTCGTAAGCATTGGCATCTTTTATCTCAAAATATGAAATAGATTTCCTTGAGATAAAGATAGTCTGTGAAAATGCTGTCTTGACAACTATGCCGTCTGCGTAAACTTTCTGCAGTCTGCCGCGGATAACAGTGTCAATATCTGCAACATAGACGACAAGAGCTGCACCAACCATATTGGGCAGAATATCGAAAAAATCCTCGCTGATATTCGTTGAACTGTTTGCGGTGTTAGCCACATTTACAGAAACAGTATCAGTGGTAACTTCATTAGCGACAGCTCCGAAACAGAATGAGCATATAATCAAAAGTGTCAGAAAAAATTTCTTCATAATAATAACCTCGGTTAAGTCAGATAAAGACTCTTATATCTTATATTGTAATAAAATAATCACAGTTAGTCAAGCAAAAAAAATAAAATTTAAAAAAAATCTGAAAATTATGTTGATTTTTCTGGCAAGATATTTTATCATCTATCTATGGACGAATATTTTATTGACTCTGACAAATTAGAGTTTCTTCCTATTAATATGGCATTAGACGATGGATTTATCGGTTATGGCGGTGATCTGTCGGTGAAACGGCTTGTTTTTGCGTATCGCAGTGGCATCTTCCCGTGGTATAATGAAGGAGATCCGATATTGTGGTGGAGTCCCGATCCGCGTTTTGTTCTTTTTCCGCAGAATGTTCATGTTAGTGAGTCGATGCGTAAGATACTTCGCCGTGAGATCTTCGAGATTAGGTTGGATACGCATTTTACTGAAGTGATGAAACATTGCAGCACTGCTCACGGGCGGACTTGGATATTGCCGGAGATGATCGCGGCTTATACTCGGCTGCACAAAGCAGGCTATGCTCATTCTGTGGAGGTTTGGCAGAATGACGCTCTTGTCGGTGGTCTCTACGGCGTGCGTGTCGGCAATGTTTTTTGCGGTGAGTCGATGTTTAGTCTCGTGTCCAATTCATCGAAAACGGCATTTATCGTGATGGCACGGCTTATGGCTGAGCTTGGCATTGCTGTTGTGGACTGCCAGTTCGAGACTAACCATCTGGCATCGCTTGGCGGTCAGAATATTACCCGCGATGAGTATATACACATTCTGAATGAGAATATGACTGACGAGCAGCCGTATCTGTGGCAGGATCTTCTTGCCGGCAGAACTACAGCGGATTTTGTCTGAATGATGTATTGTAAAAAAATCAATAAAAACCATAAAATTTTTCTTGACATTCACACTAAAATATTGTATTATACATTCATAAATGCTGGAGTAGCTCAACGGTAGAGCAGCTGACTTGTAATCAGCAGGTTGCGGGTTCAAATCCCATCTCCAGCTCATTTTATTATAAAAATCGGGAAGATGGCCGAGTGGTTAAAGGCGGCAGACTGTAAATCTGCTCACTTACGTGTACAGGGGTTCGAATCCCTTTCTTCCCAGATTTTTCAAGAACTTCATATAATGAAGTTCTTTTTTTTATGTAAGTTATTCTTCATGGATGAGTAAATTTGATAAAAAAATGTGCCGTGAGGCACATTTTTTTATACTTTTTCACTTCACAACTATATTTACCAACTTATCCGGCACAGTGATCTGTTTGATAATCTGTTTGCCGGCAGTAAATTCTTTGACTTTGTCATTGGCAAGTGCCGCTTGAATAAGCTCGTCATTGGTCAAGCCTTTGGCAACATCTGCTTTACCGCGGACTTTGCCATTGACTTGGAATACAACCGTAACAGTCTCATCGGCAATCTTGCTTTCGTCATAAGCCGGCCACGGCTGATTGAGCAGTGACGGCTGTCCGCCAAGTTCCTGCCACATTTCTTCCGTGATAAACGGAGCGAAAGGATGAAGTATCAACACGAATTTCTTCATTGTTTCTTTGCTGATGTTGTCTTCTTTCTGCAGGATGTTGAGCAGGATCATCATTTGGCTGATCGCAGTATTGAAGTCAAGTGTTTCGATCTTCTCGGTGACGATCTTAATCGTCTTGTTAATCGCCTTAATCACTTCGTCACTGTCAGCATTGCCATCAGTAATATTTTTATCCAAGAGCCGCCAAACTTTCTCCAGGAAACGGCGAACACCGAAAATGCTCTGAGTATTCCACGGCTTATCGACATTGAGAGGTCCCATAAACATCTCATACATTCGCAGAGTGTCAGCTCCGTGCTCTCGAATGACATCATCCGGATTAATGACATTGCCGCGAGATTTACTCATCTTTTCGCCATTCTCACCGAGGATCATACCCTGATTACGCAGTGCGTGGAACGGCTCTTTGGTATGAACGATGCCGAGATCGAACAGTACTTTGTGCCAGAATCGTGCATAGAGCAGGTGAAGCACCGCATGTTCTGCACCACCGACATAGAGATTGACCGGTTCCCAATAGCTGATCGCTTTCTGCGAAGCAAGCTCATTCTCATTTGTCGGATCCATATATCGCAGATAGTACCAGCAGCTGCCTGCCCACTGCGGCATTGTGTTAGTCTCACGCTTAGCAGGACCGCCGCATTTCGGACATTTTGTATTTACCCAATCGGTAATGCCTTCCAGCGGAGAGTCGCCTGTTCCTGTCGGCTTGTATGATTTGACTGCAGGGAGTTTCAGCGGCAGTTCAGTCTCCGGCAGTGGCACGATACCGCACTTGTCACAGTGGACAATCGGGAACGGCTCGCCCCAATATCGCTGTCGTGAGAATACCCAGTCTCGCAGTTTATAATTGATAGTTTTTTTACCGAAGCCTTTCTTCTCAATGATAGAAGG
This sequence comes from Spirochaetales bacterium, assembly GCA_017540815.1. Lineage (GTDB taxonomy): Bacteria > Spirochaetota > GWE2-31-10 > GWE2-31-10 > MWDO01 > RGIG6909. The sequence continues at coordinate 31,860 of JAFYAI010000133.1, read as the reverse complement.
AGCTTCTTTTTTCAGCACTGCGGACTCCATGCCGTTCCATTCGCCGGAGTTGATCATTGTGCCGCTTGCTTCGGTATAAGCCTCAGTCATATTTTCGATAGGCTTGCCGTCTTTGGCGATGACCTGTATGATAGGTATGTTGAATTTTTTTGCGAAGTCGAAGTCTCTCGTGTCGTGAGCAGGTACAGCCATGATCGCACCTGTTCCGTAGTCAATCAGAACATAATCACTGATCCATATCGGGATCTTCTTGCCATTGACAGGATTGATCGCGAATGCCCCTGTCCAAACACCTGTTTTATCCTTGTTAAGATCGGTTCTCTGCAGGTCAGATTTCTTAGCGGCCTCGGCGATATATGCTTCGACTTCTGCTTTCTTGTCAGCCGTCGTTATCTTGCTGACGATCGGATGCTCCGGAGCCATAACCATATAAGTTGCACCGTAGAGTGTGTCAGGGCGAGTTGTGAATACTGTCAGCACATCATCATGCCCTTCAATCTTGAAATTCACTTCTGCACCTTCGGAGCGTCCGATCCAATTTCGCTGCATAAGTTTGATGGACTCATTCCAATCAAGTTCATCGAGGTCTTCCAGCAGTCTGTCGGCGTAAGCTGTGATCTTGAGCATCCACTGTCGGATGCGTCGGCGTTCGATAGTCGAGCCGCATCGCTCACATTTGCCGTCTTTGACTTCTTCATTTGCCAGACCTGTCAGACAAGACGGACACCAGTTGATCGCAACTTTGCTCTCATAAGCCAAGCCTTTCTTAAACAGCTGCAGGAATATCCACTGCGTCCATTTGTAATATTTCTCGTCACATGTTGCGATCTCACGATCCCAGTCATAGCAGAAACCGAATGACTGTATCTGATCGCGAAATTTGGCGATGTTTTTATAAGTCGTGTCAGCAGGGTGAGTTCCTGTCTTAATAGCGTAATTCTCAGCCGGCAGTCCGAATGCGTCATAACCCATCGGGTGCAGCACATTGTAGCCGTTCATCTTCTTGAACCGCGAATAAATATCTGTCGCAGTGTACCCTTCAGGATGACCAACATGCAGACCTGCTCCCGAAGGATATGGGAACATATCCAACACATACAACCGTTTATCTTTCGGGAACTTCTCGTCCTCCGTTACTTTGAATGTCTTATTTTCTTCCCAGTATTTTCGCCATTTTTTTTCAATGGACGCAAAATCATAATCCCGCATTTTTGCTTCCTTTATATAGTAATTGTTTCATATACTTAGTCATACACGAATTGAGCGTAACATGTTCAATTCGTGTCAGCACATCCTTACTTCTGAGCTTCCAGCACGAGTGACGCAGCACCGATAATGCCGGCATTGTTCTTCAGTTCAGCGGCAACAACATCAAGATTCTGCGTGAATGTGTGCCATGCCGACTGACATGTGAAATATTTTATCCGCTCTATGAAATCTGCCTCTACAGCAACACCGCCGCCGATAATGATAGCCTGAATGTTGAGCAGATTGACAATGCCGCCCAAGAACATTCCGAGATAGCGTGCTGCTGAGTCGATAGCATCCTTGGAATACTGACATCCGGCACGAGCCTTATCCCAGACGATCTTGGCGTTGATCTCTTCCGGCTTCACATCTGCATAACTTTTCGTTATATAGCCTTTCTTGATACCGTCTCGGACTCGCTCTATAATCGAAGTTGCCGATGCGTAAGACTCGATACAGCCTTTGTTGCCGCATGTGCATCGCTTGCCGTCAGGAACTGCTATAACATGACCTAACTCTCCGGCATAACCGTCTCGTCCTCGGTAAACTTTGTCATTGAGAATGAGACCACCGCCAATGCCGGTGCCGACAGTCACCATTAAGTAATCGGTATATTTGCGGCCTGCTCCGAAGATGTGCTCGCCGATAGCGGCACAAGTCGCATCGTTGTCAGCATAGACTGGAACAGGGAACTGTTGTTTCATGTATTCTACGAAAGGAGCATTGATCAGACCTGGGATGTTCTCACAATTGTGCAGACAGCCGGTGTTCTTGTTGAAAAATCCCGGTGCACCGAGTCCTATCCCGACAATATCGATCTTCTCATCAAACCACGCTCTGACCGGTCGGATAAACTCATCGATAATCTCATGCCAGTCTTGACTTTTTAGTGTTTGGACCTGTTCTTTTCGCTCGATCTCACCTTTCTCATTAACCAAACCAATCTTAGCGGATGTGCCGCCTACATCAATACCAACATAATACTTAGCCATTACTGACTCCTTTACAACAAATATTTTTGCTATTATACAACTTTTTTTAATGTTTTTCAATATAAATTTTTGAATACAGATAAACCGGCAAATCTTCTTTTTCTGTGAGTTTTTTGCTCATTTCTTCTGAAAAATTTCAGTATATAACACATTTTGACGAAAATATGTCTATGAAAAAGTTTGTGCTTTTTATTAGTCTCACAATTGTGCAATTCGGTTTATTTGCTTGGGATGTGTCTGATATGACTTCGCGTGATTACATATTTCTGAAGTCTGACACCGGCTATGAACTGTATATCAAGAAATATGACAATGTAGGTTCGATACTGCTCACAGAGTCTCAGCGTGATCCTGAGAAGAAGAAGACTAACTACGGGCTGCGGACCGAGAAGTTTTATCCGTGCAATGGCAATGAGACACGCATCCTTGACGGTAAAATACTCCAAACGGAATACGATGCATTCTTCCTTGTGGACTCTACGCCGGAGATACATCCGAAACTTGGGGCAGCATTTCATTTCTTCCTGCCGGAAGAGGTTATATACGGCTACAGTTGGGGGAGAGAAGGCAAGATGAAGATCTATCCCGGTATGCGGATAAATGCCAGATTCTTTGCTAAAGAATTTGCCGACTACAGCGGAGGATTCACCGATCAGTGGATAACGCTGCGGCTGCATAACTCCAAAAGTTCGTATCATGATGATCTGTTGCCGTCGATGGCAGAATTGTGTGAACTGACAGGCGGAGAGATGATCGTGCAGGACAAGGATATTAAGTTCAAGGATTTCCTGCTTAATGTGTTGCCTGACAGAATACCGAGCGGCGATATTGCCGAAGTCATCTTCGTATTCGATACAACTCTGTCTATGAATGATGAAATGCCGGCATTCAAAACTGCAATGGAGAAGATAAAAGTGCAGCTTGCCGATAAAGTCAAAACTCTGCGGATAGGATTTGTGCTGTATAAAGATTACAGTGATATATATCTTAATAAACTTTACCCGCTGTCTGACAAGGAGGAAGATTATCAGATAGCCGTTAAAGCCTTGCGGGCCAGCGGCGGCGATGACATCCCGGAAGCTGTGTATGAGGCTTTGATCCGGCTAAATGACTTCGAGTTTATCTCGGATAATCGTGTTGCATTCCTTATCGCCGACGCTCCGCCACACCGCAAAACACGATCAGGCATCACAATTCATGATGCAGCCAATGCAGTGAGTAAGAATGGGATAAAGCTCATTACATTGTGCATACCGTTTAAATAGAAGGAAGATATTTGAAAAAACTGAGATTTTGCTGTTGCAAAATCTCAGTTTTTTGTTTGACTAATTCAATAAAAAAATCACAAATAATCTTTGATTATTTGTGATTTTTTTGCTATACTATCGCCATGTTTGATAAAAAATATGTAATGTTTATAGATTCTGGGATTGGCGGGCTGTCGATAGTGAGGGCATTCCTTGATAAGAAGCCTAATGCTAATGTGATTCATTATGCTGATGTGTTTAATTATCCTTATGGAACTAAGGATGAGGCGTATATCGGCGATATATTGTGCAATATATATAATGATGTGAGCATGGATTATGACATTGCAATGATAGTAATCGCCTGCAATACGGCGAGCGTGTCGGCTCTCGATCTGCTCAGGTCTCGCATTAATAATATACCTATCGTAGGAACTGTGCCTGCGATAAAGACTGCCGCTCAGCACACTAAGAATGGTCGGATCGGTGTAGTGGCGACAGAAACAACTCTGAAGCAGGGATATGTGCAGGGACTTATCGAGAAATTTGCCAAGAATAAGCAGGTTTTTCTCAAACCGTCAAGACTTTTAGTCGATGCTGCAGAACACTTCTTCACTTCGGCTGATGTAGCAGCGGTTATCGAGTCGGAGCTGTCAGAGTTCAAAGAGAAGGACATCGATAGTCTTGTGTTGGGGTGTACACATTATTCGTTTTTGTTTGATGACATTCGGCGATACTTTGGCAAGGGAGTGGAGATCATCGACTCTCGCGAAGGTGTTTCTAAGCGAGCCGTATCGCTGCTGCCGAAAGGTGTGATTGACAAAGATCCGCATCACCTGCTGATATTGAGCAAGGATGATCGGAACATTCTGCGGAGATACGAGCAGTTTAACGAATTTCTTGACATATTCAACGACATCACGATAAGGGAGATATCCAACTTAAACTAAGATGACAGATCTGAAAAAACTTCTCAATAACGAACAATATCTGTCCGTTACCCACAAGGACGGACCTTCTGTAATATTGGCCGGTGCCGGATCGGGCAAGACACGAGTTATAACTTATAAGATTGCGTATCTTATATCGCAGGGCGTTGCTCCTGACAAGATCTTGGCTGTGACATTCACCAATAAGGCTGCGAAGGAGATGAAAGAGCGTGTTGCCTCATTGCTGCCCAAGATGAAAGACAAGCCTTTTATCTCGACATTTCATTCTCTCGGACTGTTTATATTAAAGCATGACATCGCAGCGGCAGGATACGGCAGTAAATTCTCAATATATGACGACCGTGACTGTATGAAGATCATCAGGGATATATTGATGGAACTGCGTCTGCCGGAGGATGACTATGATCCGTATCAGACCGTCAGCAAGATGAGTCTGCTCAAGATGAATCTCGGCAGCGGATTCGATGATCCTAACTACGATGCGATATTTCAGAAATATCAATATAATCTCAAACTGCACAATGCTGTTGATTTCGATGATCTTATAAAACTGCCGCTGGAGATTTTTCAGAGAAATCCTGATATTCTGCGAAAATATCAGAAGAAGTGGGACTATATCCTTGTCGATGAGTATCAGGACACTTCGCTTATGCAGTATCGTTTTATGAAATGCCTTGCTGAGCAGCACCGCAATATCTCGGTCGTCGGTGATGACGATCAGTCGATATACTCGTGGCGTGGGGCGATTGGTGATATTTTCGCACTGTTCGAGCGTGATTTCGATCCTGTGTATGAGGTGCGGCTGGAGCAGAACTATCGTTCGACTGGCAACATCCTCGCTGCTGCAAATGCTATCATCAAGAATAATGCCATTCGCAAGGACAAAGTGCTGTGGACAAGCGGTGAAGCCGGTGAGAAGATCACATATTACGAGGCTGCTGACGAGGATGACGAGGCTCTCTTCGTGCGTAACGGCATTCTGGAATATAAAAACAAGGGGTATAAACTCTCCGATGTCGGCATACTGTTCAGGCAGAACTTCCAGTCGCGTCCGCTGGAAGAGGCGATGCGTGAGTATAATCTTCCTTATAATATTATAGGTTCGATGAAGTTCTTCGACCGTGAGGAGATTCGCGACATTATGGCTTATCTGCGGTTCCTCGCCAATCAGGATGATGAAGTGGCATTCATACGCATCATCAACAATCCGAAACGCGGTATCGGCAATGTGACTCTCCAATCGATAATGGAGTTTGCACGCGAGGCTAACTGCAGTCTCTACAGCGGACTGAAATATTATATCGATAACAATGTCTTGCCAAAAGCAACTCCGTATCTGGAAGACTTCTATAATCTGATCGAGAAATATAAGTCGAAAGTCTTCAAGCCTAAGAATATCGCACGCACTGTTCGTGAGCTTGTGGCGGAGATCGACTATCAGAGCAAACTGCTTGCAGATCTGAAAGTCCTGTCTAAAGTTTCGATGCGTATGAATAACATTAATCAGCTGAGTGAGTCCATCGCCCGCTATGAGAATGATCCGGATAATTTTGATCCTAATCTCTATGATTATCTGCAGAAGATTATGCTTGCACAGAAAGATGATGGCGATGATGAGTCCAATCAGATTAACATGATGACTATCCACGCATCGAAAGGATTGGAGTTCAAAGTCGTATTTATCGTCGGATTGGAAGACGGACTTATCCCAAGTGCCAGAGCTGTGGAAGATACAGGCAGCGATGCGGAGGAGCGGCGGCTGTTCTATGTTGCCGTAACGCGTGCCAGAGAGAAGTTATTCCTCTCATATCCGGCATCGAGAGGCCGTTTCGGAGTAGTGACGCAGTCCGAGCCGTCGCCGTTTATAGCGGAGATTCCGGAGGAACTGCTGATTAACTCGGAGGAAGAAGAGGAAACTGATCCTGATGAGAAATTAGCTGCACTATTGAAAAGTTGGGAGGGAAAATAGGAAAAAAGAAATGTTCATTCCGCATCTATGTGTAGAGAAAATTTCTTTTTTTATAAATCCTGTATCTCGGAGAGTGATAGACCTGTCCCCTGAGCAACCTGTTCTTTTGATAATCCCATTTGCAGTAAGTTGTGTGCTGTCTCAATAGCTTTTGAGTGAGAGCCTTCGGCGAAGCCTGCTTCTTTTTGCCTTTTGCCATACGCTTCCCAGCTGTTTTTCTCTAAGAGTCTGTCTTGTCGGTCATAATATTTTTGTAGTATTCTCTGTTTAAGATTGGACATACTCAATATATTGCGAGCCTTATTAATCTCTGCATGTTCACAAATCAACATATCGACCTCCTTCGACTTTGGATCATTGATAAAATTCACCCAATTCTTCAGCATCTCATTATCGATTATACCATCTTTTTTGATTTTTGGCAACTCTACAAAATGAATTTGCGTTAAATTCGTCAATATTTCATTATTTTCATTTCGATAGCGAAAAACATTATGAATATTTTTATTGCTGTGAAATAATTCAAAATCAAGAAAATTAATACAAATCGCTTGCTGTAACTCAGAATATGGCATTCCGCTTTTCAGCTGATCAGAGATCATTCTGCTCATATAATGAAGTGTTCGCGGAATCATGTCGCCTTTGTTCGCTATCTGCATTTCGATATTGATATGCGTATTGTCATTGGCGATGGCTCGTATATCCATAACGGAATATTTGTCATCTTGTGTGCGTCTGCCAAGTGTTGGATTAGCAATCCTGACTTTGACGATCTGTTTGTCAAGCGGCAGTGACAGAACAGCATTGAGCAGTGATATTGTGATCTCAGGATAGTCCGGATTGCCGAATACATATTTGAATGCAAAATCGACTTTTGGGTTCATGTAATCCAATGGTGTGCTTGTTCGTTTTTTCATATTTAATACTCCTGCTTAGAAAACTTACACCCCTTATATATAACGCACGAAATGAAAAACCGGCTGATAAATTCTTCATTTTTTTGCAAAAAAATGAAGAATTTATCAGCCGGTTTGTTTCACCAATTTAATGCGTCTCCACCTTATAACTGTGACACCCGGCATTGTCAATCCTAATCCTGTTAAACTGCATCTGCGTGTAGGTTAGGTCTTTGAGAATAAGCCGATATGTACCGTGGTTTTTGCCTTTTTGTTTGATCGGTTGAACGCTGTAGTCTGCGAGTTTTTTGATAAACGCATCGCAGTATTTTTCTTCCTTATATGTAGCGATGATTATGTCATATTTTTTGCCGGCGAAGTGCTTGTTGGACGGATTGTAATATTTGCCGTCGCCCTCGCGGATAAGGTCGATGTGGACACGGGTAGTGCCGGTCTTGAGCATGTCGAGCTGTTTCGCTGCAGCATTAGACAGGTCAAGGATGCGGTCCTTAGCGAACGGACCTCGGTCTGTCACTCTGACGAAGACTGTTTTGCCGTTGTCAAGAGATGTGACTTTGATCACACTGTTAAACGGCAGACTGCGGTGTGCGGCAGTGTAGTCTGCCGTATTGAATATCTCCCCGTTGGCAGTCATCTTGCCGTGGAAGTTAGGACCGTACCAACTCGATACTCCGTCCTGCTCGAAAGCATTCAGACAGAATGTGATAATCAGAAATAAAAAGATGTATATACGCTTCATAGATAGATAATCGTAATAATTATAAAAAAAATGAGATTTTGCAAGAGCAAAATCTCATTTTTTTTACATTAGAACCAACCGGTTAAGATCTCTCCAAGCATTCTCGGCGGAATAGGTGAGCCTCGTCTGCTGCCATTGTGCTGGTGTTGGTAATGTGCATCACAATTGTGCTTGTGCCGGTTTTATCATCGATTGTCGCCGTTACAGAGATTTTTTTTATATATTCCATACAGGAATACGACTATTTTGCAATAAAATCAAGAATTTTTCGACTATTTTGCAATAGGAGTGAAAAATAGTCGGATTTTTACTTATTTCATTACTTTCATATCGAGGAAGCCGGCTGTTTCTTCGCCCCAGCTGTATTGATTCATAAATTCGCCGGTATAACTTTTTAGAGCCTGTTTATCTCCATTCAGGAAGTCATAGTAGTCGCACTTGATGACTTCAGGATTAATACGGAAACTGTTGTATTCTGCGATGAAGAAGTCGAGAATGTTTAACTCATTGAGTTTGTGCTTAATATCGACGACGAGATTGCGGAAACTGCTGCCGTATCGAGTGGAGTCAGCCTTATCGCCGTAGAGAACGGCAAGCAGCTCTTTCGTATTGACGGAACTGCCATTCTTGCTGACAAGATAAGCCAGCAGTTCAAGAGACTTGCTGCGGCTGAACTTGATAACTGAGCCTTCGTAAATGAGAGTAAAGTTGCCGAAAGTCTTCACTTCAAGGGCGTATTTCTGTTTCTTGACAAGGATGATTTGTTTCTTCTCGATTGCCTGTTTGTACAGACTCAGACAAAACACAATAATGGTGACGAGAATCGCATCGGCAAGTCCGCTTAGTCCAAATGTATCATACAGTGTGGGAGACATTATGCAAAGAGGAATAGTCATACCGAGGAAGTAAAACCACGGCGGAAGTGAGAACAGACTCAAACATAAAATGCCGATGAATAAGAATGCCAGGAAACCGTTAAACGGCTGTGTAAAAATGAAGAAGTTGTATAAAGTCATAGCCAGCATGATGCATATATATATGTAAACCTGAATGCTTTTATAAAACCATGCTTTTTCTTTGGGACAGTCTTTTATCAGAATGGAATAAACGAAACCGCCAAGACTTGCAATCGTGAATACACTATAATAAATAATACGAGGAATATAATGCTGCAGCTCAGAAAAACGAAAAATCAAAACGCCCAGCAAATCTCCGATGCCGAATATAAACAAAATCGAAGTGCATATAATCAAGTGGAGTCTGTTCTTCTCTGCCAATTCCGCTGAGTCAGCGTGAGGAATGACAAAATTATCTTTGTAATACTGTATAAAAGAAGATATAGGGCTCATAGCATTAGTATAACAAAAAAAACAGAAAAGTCAAAGACTTTTCTGCTTTTTTTGTTGATTTAATCAGGAAAAAATAATTTTTTTATAAAAAAATTATTTTTTTCAAAATGTGCTGATTTGTTGCTGATTTTTGTGCTGATTGTGTGCTGATTGAGAGTTATTATTCTAACATAATGCTTGTAAAAGCAGAGATGGGTTCATGGAAAGAGAAAATTTATTATGAAAAAAAAACTTAAATATAAGGGGTAGACATTATGAACAAAAACAAAACGGAGGTAAAAATGAACAAAGCAAAAAAAATTTTTGCAATCCTGATGTCAGTATTTATGCTGACATTAATGTATGTCGGCTGTCCAAATACAGGCACAGAACCAGACACGCAGACAACCGATAATGGAGGCAGTGGAAACAATAATCCGGTAGTAGTGCCGCCATCGGCAAACAATGCAAGTAAAATCGCATCTTTGCAGGCCCAAATTGACTCTACACCGGCAGGCGGTACAGTTCAGCTTAGTCTGGGGCGTGGAGAAACATTGGAAGGACTTGACTCAGAGCATGCTCTTAAGATTAACAAGCCTATCACGGTTAATGCATCGGCTGTTACCGGCTCTGATAAAGGTATCGCACTTGAAGTGGCTCACAATATCTCTTCCAATGTATCGTTGAAAGGATTCCAGAGTTCTTCGCTGAAAATATCATCTTCATCGCTGGCTTCACTTAATATAGGACGAGGTGCTATAGAGAATGAAAACGGCGGTACATTCAAGAACTTCGGTGACGGAGCACTTCCTCTTATGTTGGATGGATGTTCATTCACTGAGTTTAAGGCAGAATCAGATGTTGCAGTTTTCTTCGAGGGTGAGAAGTCAGCTATTAATGAACTTGAGATTATGAAAGGTGAAGGCAGAAAAGACTTTGAAGGCAATGCTGTTACAGAAGATGTTAAGTTCACATTCGCTGATATGAGCGGTGATATGGCTGCCATCGGTAAAATGATTGTCGATAAAGGCATTGACGATGTCAATCTTGTCGGCGGTCAATTCGGTGATGTTGAGTTTAAAGATCGTCCGGCTGACAGTGAAATGAACTTCAGATATGAGACCAAGTCTGAAGATCAGTTCGCAGATACAACATTCCTTAACAAAGACTTTATCGAAAAAAGAGATATTACCGTTGCAGACTATGATACAACAAACACTGCCGGTGGTGTATATAAATACACTATGAGCAGAGATCAGTTTGACTACCTCAACGGTGCCGTAAGTATCGTATTCTTAACGGATGCACAGGCAGCTGTTATGGATAATCAGGTAAAGCCGTCTATAGAATCACAAGAGATAAATGGAAATACTTACAGTGGGATTACAGGATTAATTAGGGGTCATGATCAGGATTGGGGAGCTGTTATTTTACCTGAAACTCCGGCTTATACAATGTCTCTGATGGGAGATTTCGTAGCAGACAGCACAGAAGACGGCGTTCATGCCGTTCACGGATCGGAGTCACATTATATGGCAAATGCTCGAATGGGCTATGTTTGGATATATAAGCAGGTATATCTTGACCATTATCAGACTTACAGTAAAGATGCTGTTGTTGTAGAGATTGGCGACAGCGAAGTAACTTACTATGTCAATACCGCTGCTATCCGAAAAAGTGATCTCTTAATCGGTGCATGGCCTCATATCGCCGCTGACGGTACTGTGGAAGGCGGAATAGCAGGGTCAGGATCTAAACTGTCTGTGATAGATCTTAGTGATTATAAACCGTATTTCGTTGTCAATCACAGAAAGCTCGAAATTGCAAAATGTATTGAGGCTTATGAGCTTACGAAAATGTATGAGCCAATCCCGGAAAAAGAAAGCCTTCGTGATCAATTGCAAGGCACTATGTATAATACTCTTAACGATCTTGGCTGCTTAAATGAATCAACCAACATTAAAGGTTCATTCTCATTCCCATTGGATCCGGAGGCAGGATTCTTTGATTGCGGCACTCCGGATTACATTGTTTACGGTATGACAGAGGCATCATATCCGACTGAGCAGGTTGCAGATGTATCAATTCCGGTTCCTAATGATACTATAGGACGAACTTATGTTGATGTATATTATTGGGAAAACGGCTCATTCCCGGCAACACCTAAGACCGTTATCCTCGGAACAATAGATCCGTGGCTGGATGATTGGTATTACTTTACTAAAGAGAATTGCTCTGACGATTCTTATTTGACTGTTGCAGAGTCTATGCAAGATGCTACGAACCAATGGATCGCTGATCTCGATGGATTCAGAAGCAAACTGTGGGCAAAACCAAAAGAAAAGGTTAATGTCTTTGCGGTTAAATTCGTAAGTGATGATATGTACAGAATACAACACAGCACAAACGATCCTATGGGTGATCTTACCGAATTCCAATATTCTAATACTCTTAACATAACCACCGAGCAGCAGTATGTATCATTGAGAGATCTTGACACATTCTTTAACGGCGACGGACCTCAAGTTCATGACGGATCTATGCTGACTCCTGACTGGAAAAATGCTAAGATCTATAAAGTTTATGACTTGGGCAAAGATCCTGTTGTTGAGAGTCAGTTCAGTGAGCCTGTTGCTCCAAGTGAACTGAAGAATCTGAAGGATGGAGATACAATTTATCTCGTTAAGCCTTATGTTATCTTGAATAAAGTTTCAAACGGCAGCGGAACAAGTTTCGGTTCAATTGAGGTGTTTGGTTTCCATAACGGAAGTAATGAGACAGTATCTTTGTATGATATGCCTGAGTATGCAAACCTTAATTGGTATAAAGATGCATCATTGGCAGCAGACAAGAAGTGGACTATCGATGAGCTGAATGCAAGATCGGATGCGGAAGTATTCTTTGAGCAAACTGTTACAGTACATGAAGACCAGAATGATACAACAGGAACAAAGAAGTCTTATGATGAGTTCAAGACGCTCCTTGCAGGAAATGATGTTTATTACTTTGATGCTGACAATAAAGGCACAAAGATAACAATTGAAACACGGTCAGATGAAGGCTACCCTTTGACATCGGACAACTCTGTTCGATTCGGCAGTTATGATGCTTATAAATATCTCAGCGATAAAGGTAAAGATGAACTGCATTTGAGTTTAATAGATTTAGGTGTTGACATCAATAATGGTAACTATTATGCAACGGATAAGAGTGTAACTGAAGTTCTTGCAATGCTTGATGAAGGATGGAAAGCATACTCAAGTTGGGAGTTAAACAACAGATTATTAACAAGAACTGATTTCGAGATACTTGAGTATTGTGCAACAATTTATATACTGCCGACAGGTTTTAACGGATATGTATTTAATCTTATTCAGAATGGAGCACTTTCAATAACGATTACCGGTCAGTACCTTAGTACTTATTGCTTAGGAAATTCCGATGGAATGGGATATTTTACTGATGCAAGCAAAACAACCAAAATCACATTGGAAAATATGGAAGACATCCTGCATGATGGCGATAATGTCTATTCGTTTAATCTTGGTAATGTTGCAACTGTCAGAGGTGATTTGTCAGGTGATTTTACCAAGAATGAAATTCAGGATTTTATGTATGTGCTTAGTGATGGTATAACAGTGCCGTTTAACGGAACTGCTTACGGTACAATAGGCAATAATCCGCAGTATCTGTTCTATAAAGATGAGCAACACACTCAACCGATTACCGGTGATAACCCACAGACTCAGTTTAACGGCGGTGATACGCTCTATGCAGAGAAGGTGAATGCTATCGGTGTTGCACACCGTATCGTATCAGTGCCGGATACTGCAATCCAGAAATATCTCGCAGCAGGTGCTAACTTCTATTCGGACAGAACAACTGATGCTGCAGGTAATTATATCTTTAATGAAAACGACAAGTTGACAACAATGCAAGCTATTACTGCAGCATTTACAGCAAACGGCAAGATATATCTGGAAGAAGATATTATTACAGAGCCGGGTTCATATCAGCCTAATGGTAATTATAATTATTATGTGGTTACGGTGTATGATCTTGATGTGTCAAATGATCAGGGAACAACGATGTTTGCACCAAAGTTCAATCAGGATTATGCAGGTTATTCATACTATACGGATGCATCAGGTGATAATCGTATTGATAATCCGACATTCACCAATGGTGACAATATAATCTATGTTGCTCATACATATCAGTTCAATGATTATCGAGCATGGGAGCAAGGAGGAGAAATGGCTTACAGTGTAGTAAAGAAAACATCAGAAGTTGTGGCTCTGCTTCAGGCTGCAGGAGACACACTTATAATCACCGCTAATTATAGCTCTGATCCTCGGCTTACAACACTGGATGAGATTAAAGCTGCTTCAGGTTTAAATATTTATGGTTTATACACTTATTATGATTTGGATAATCTGACTGAAGGTAATCCTACTGCTGTTAAGGTAACCAAGAATGAGCTTGAAAGCGGTATTGGCGGCTATTTCTTTACTGATACAGAAAAGACAAATCAGATAGAGAATAGCAGTGAGTGGGTAGCTGCGATTGTAGCAGGCACATCGGTATATCACTCTAATAACCCTTAATCAGTATTTAACGAGCGGTAAACAGATTTCTCCTTAGACCGTTCATAATGCTACTAAAGCCCGAAACCGACAGGTTTCGGGCTTTTCTTGTGTGTGTGGGGGGGGGTAAAAAACAAAAAAATGACTTCCGTTAGGAAGTCATTTTTTTGTTGTAATCATAGTTTTTTTGTGTTACAATATCGCCAAACAGCAAAGTAAAATCACGCCAAACAGCAAAGTGATTTTCCGCCAAACAGCAAAGTAGGAGGCGACAATGCAGGAATATACACCGCGAATAGCGGATAGGATTTTATCTCGTAAATTACAGGGCAAGGGTGCGGTCTTAATCGAAGGAGCAAAATGGTGCGGTAAGACAACGACTGCTGCTCAGCAGGCGAGGAGCATTATATATATACAAGATCCTGCGAAGGTTAAACAAAACATTGAGATGGCAGACATTAATCCGCAGCTGTTGTTGCAGGGAGAAACTCCCCGATTGATTGATGAATGGCAGATTGCTCCGAAATTATGGGATGCGGTAAGATTTGAGGTGGATAACAGAGATTCTTTCGGACAGTTTATTATGACCGGTTCTGCCGTTCCGTCGGATTTCAAAGACATTCATCACAGCGGCACAGGGCGGATTGCCAGAATGTTAATGCGTCCGATGAGTTTATGGGAGAGCCGTGAGTCTTCCGGAGAAGTATCGTTGTCGGAATTATTCAAAGGCAAGATTTACATTGGCGGAGCATCTTCGCATGATATTAACAAAATTGCTTATCTTATATGCCGCGGCGGATGGCCAAAGATTATGGAATGTGAAGAAGATATTGCTTTGGAACAGGCAATAGATTATTTTGATGCCGTTGTGAATCTTGATATGTCACGGGCAGATGGGATTGCCCATAATGTTGATAAAATATCTCGGTTTATGCGGTCTTATAGCCGAGCTATCGGTTCTCAGGCAAAGATTCCGACAATGACTGCTGATTTAGTACCGAATGACAGCACATTGTCAGATGTGACAGTCGCCGGTTATATCAATACACTGAAAAAGATATTTGTGATTGAGGATGCTCCTGCATGGAATCCAAATCTTCGGTCTAAGACAGCCATTCGGACTTCCGATACACGATATTTGACAGATCCGTCAATAGCGGCGGCAGCATTAGGCCTTGGTCCTGATGACTTATTGAATGATTTGGAGACAATGGGGCTGTTGTTTGAGAACCTTGTTGTCAGAGACTTGAGAGTTTATGCGGAAGCAATCGACGGCAAAGTTTATCATTATCGGGATAAGAATAATCTTGAATGTGATGCGGTTGTTCATCTGCGGAACGGATCTTACGGCTTGATTGAAATCAAACTCGGTGGAGATAAGCGAATTGAAGAAGGAGCAAAGACGCTTGCAGAATTTGATAAAATCCTTGATACATCAAAAATGAAATCTCCGTCATTTAAGATGATTATTACAGGCATCGGGGATTATGCTTATCAGCGAAAAGACGGCATTTTGATAGTGCCGATTGGCTGTCTAAAAGATTAATAAATCAACAAAAAAAATGACTTCCGTTAGGAAGTCATTTTTTTGTTGTAATTTCTTTTAGAACCATCCCCTCTCAATCCCATCCGGTGAAAGCGGAGCCACAGGCTCGCCCCGACCGAAGTCTGTCATTGTGTCATCACGACCGTCATTGTTTGTCCGCAGGAAGTAGTCGTAGCAGTATTTGCCGACTCTGCGGTCCTTGTTATCCGGTGTTGCCGAGCCGTAGACAGGATCGTCCCAGCATACATCCGTGAGCAGGTAAGCATCGGCGAACCATATAGCATTATATGCGTGGCACAGTGCGTCGCTTCGGTCATATCTTGCTTTTACACCGATTGCACGTGCAAGAGAGGCAAACAGTGTCGCATAACCTTCGCAGACTGCCGTAGTATTTTTCAGAACCCATACTGCTTCCTGATGTCTTCGGTATGTACCGCTCTGATAACTGCTCACACTGGAGAAGTCGTAGTAGAGGAAGTCAGTCTCCCAATCGTGCAGTGCCTGCAGTTTGTTCTGGGGCAGGCTATTCTCAGGCAGCGTAGCCAGCACATCGGCAACGACATTCTGAATGCGGTAATCATCATTGTTAATGTAATGTGACGGCATAAGAACCATCGCATCATCGGCAGACATTGCAGCGGTGTTTGTAACGGTTAGAGTTTTATTAACCGAATAACTCCAATTAACCATTGAACCTTGATTGCCGTCTATATCTGTGCGGAAGTTCACAGCCGCATCACAAATCCAAACGGTATAGTCGCCCTCACCGAAACGCAGCCAGATACGCTGATCGAAACTGCCCTGTAAATAATAGCTTGTAGAATATCCTCCGTTTTTGGTTACTTTTACAAGTGTGACATTATAGCCGCCGCTTGGAGTTGATGTTCCGACAAGCGGGAAGAATCCGTCACATTCGGTATTGTTTTTTGGCATTACCGAGAATGTGGCAATACCGACAGAGCCGGATGTTAGCGAGCTTTCTTCCGCTCCGGTAAATGTTGTTTCGCCAATCGTAAATGCTCCGTGATTATTCGGATGAACTTTAACAGTCGCTGTCGCAGCGTCAGCACCACCGATTTTTGCAGTGACTGTGAATGTTCCTGCCGTCGTTGGTGTGAATAATCCCGTCGAAGATATTGTTCCGCCGCCACTGACGCTCCATGTCACATTCTGAGTCTCGGTACTTAAAGCATACTGAATAGTGTGTCCGCCAATATATGTCTGCTGCTCGCCGCGAGGTGTAATCTCATACGGCAAACCGTCTCCGATACAAACATCATCAATGTAGCCGCTGGCTTTGATCGAGATCGTATGCTCTCCGACAGGTATCGGCACGATTGCTTTTTTCCAAGCAGATGACGACTTGAGCTGATAAGGAGTGCCGGATACTGTTACTGTTGGCATTGTGTTTTTATACCAGAATGTCAGTATTCCGGGTGAAGTTCTCTTGATGCGGCGGATAGTGATTGCATTGTCGTATGTCGAGTTAAGCACTTTGCCGCGATTGGTCTTGAATGCGTCAGCGTGGCAAGCTCCTATAACGGAACTGTCATTGAAATCTTTGATCTGAGCACTGCCGAGATTCCAGTAGTTCGGATTGGGAACTTCGTCGAATGTGACGAGTGCCATTTCGCTGATCGTTTCTGCGGCAGGTTTGATGAAAATGTTGTCGATATATATCGTGTCCTTTTCATTGACATAAGAACTGCTCATCGCATTGGAGTACATATTGGATGACTGGAATGAGATTGTATGCGAACCTGTTGTCAAAGGCACTACAACAGATGTCCATTTTTTCGGAGATGATGTACCTCTAGTACTTACGCCGTCTATCACATAGTTTAACATTCCAGAATAGTTCTGCTGATAATACATAAATGACAGCTCTGCCTCGCCCGATACCGCAACTGTTTTGGTCAGAGTGCTTGTCTTACAGTAATTGGCGTTGAGTTGGGCATTCTTACCATAAGTCTCATTGGAACCGATAACAGGCTGAGTATTGCCGCCAAGAGTCCAGTTGTTTGTGGTAAACGAGCTGCTCTCGAAGTCTTCGCTGAACAGCGACGCAGTACCTGAGATCTTAACCGGTAGATTGGTGACCTCAGCATCTTTTGCCCAGATACCGAGATAATACAAGCCTGTCTTTGACGGTGTCATTGTAAACGATGCGTTATCGCTGTTTGGTGCATAATATTTGACAAATTGTCCGTTTGCATCAAACATTACAACGACAGGCGGAGTACCTGTTGAGCCTTTCAGTGTGAGTGAGTAAGTCGTTCCTGCCTGCAATGTTTTGTACATAAACTTCATTTGCCCCTGTGCCAATGTTACGGTTGGAACGACACCGCCCCAAGTTGCAGCATCTACCGGTACTGTGTAGAATGTAGCGGTCGCCGATTTGCCTGCCGCAACAACGACTGTATCGCTGTTTGTTCCCGATGTGATCGTTGTGCCCGTGCTGTCGCAGAGCAGGAGTTTGATGCTGCCTGTGGGATATGTGCCCTTCGGCAGAGTGAATGAAGTACTCATCTTAGAGTAGGGCAGATTCACGCCTGTCGGAAGTCCGCTTGCTTTCGTCGTAACGGCACTGTCAATATCAACGGTGTTATTGACATCAACCCATGAACTGCCTGATCTATACTGCATTTTGATCGCTGCCGTATTCGGAGCGATCGCCCGCGAATCCGAGACGAGTCCGTAATAATCAGGTATCATAAGAGTCACATTGACAGAACCGTCGCCTGCAACATTCTCAGCCGCGGAATGTGTCGCCGTAAAATCGGTTGCACAGGAAGTGACAGCAAATGCGAGTATTGTAAGGATAATATATTTCATTATATTTTTTGTTATGTTTTTCATTGTTCCCTCCTTAGTAAGCGATTACATCGACAGAACCGTCAGTGTTGACTGCAGCTGCTTCGATGGTGAAACTTGCCGTCTTAATCGAGCCCGGTCCCATCATCCCTGCATAGTAGGAGAATGCCGCTCCGACATTCGGTGCAGAGAATGTCGCTGCCGTCGAGTCGCTGTATATCATATTCGGAGTGTTAATTGACGAGCCGATGTATACAGTGCTTGCCGCATTTTTACATTCCAGTGAGAATGATGTGTCGCTGACGATTGTCTCTACGCCGGTCTCGGTCTTTGTCAGTGTAAGCGGACTGCCGTCGATGTTTGTCAGAGTCAGCCAACTGCCAAATTTCACACCGGTACTGATAGTGTTGTTCGTGTCTTTGAGAATTGCCTGACCGAAGAGGATTTTTTCCTTATTGGTCGTTTTGTCCTTGACGAGAACAGGCGTAACCATCAGTGAGAGGGTATTAGCCACTGCTCTGCCGTTAGAGAATGTCAGTGCCGTATCGCCAATCTTCCATTTGAGTCCCTGTCGTAAAGTCGGAGAATACCAGCTGCCCGATTGAGACTTGACTGCGATGTCGAGTTTGCTCTTGGAGAATGCCATTGTTCCGTCAGCGGATGTTACATAGTCGCTGTAATCTCCGGTAAGAGACTGATCGGCATTGATAATCTCGTACCTGCTCTTGTCGATAACGAGGATATATTTCATAATGTTTGTCACCTGACCTGCCGAAGCAAAGATTGTCGAACCGCCGGCTCGCAGAGCGGTAATCCTGCCTGTCGAGTCGATTGTTACATCCTGCGGATATTTGCTTGACCAGGTAACAGGAGCAACATTCGGATATGCCGTTGCAGAGAGCTGCAGTGTATCGCCTGTATTCATAACGATGAACTCAAGATCGCCGCTGCTACTGTCGATACGCTCTACCGGCGTTGAGATCCTAATCTGTATAATCCCGGTTATATCATTGTTAAACTTTGCCGTGATGTTTGCCGTCTCGCCGTTTACCGCACTCTGACTTGCCGTGATCAGACCGTCATTGGAGACTGTGATATTCGCATTATCCGAAGTGTATGAAGTGGATTTGATCGTGGCATAAGCAGGAACATAATGCGGTGTCAGCTGGAATGAGTCACCCGGCTTGAGAAGTATCTCATAATCGTCGAATGTGACTTCGCCCAATGCTGTCTCTGATGTCACGGTGCATACATTAGATGTGTGACGCTGTCCGCCTGCATACCACGAAGCCTGTATGTATGAAGTGCCGTTTTTGTTTGACATGATTTTATCTCCCTGTATAACGATTCCCGGTGCAAGCTCGGTGCATTGTGCGACATTATATGCAGTGAATGTAATCAAGTCCGGCGAAGCGTCAGCCGGGTCTATTGTATATTGCAGTCGGGTATACTCATTGGTATAAGCCGCTATCGTTACTGATGTAGGATTGAATGTAACGGAGTTAATCACAACCGGCTTAGGCAGCGGAATCGGTGTCGGATCTGGATCTGTCGGGTCAGATGACGGATCGGTTGGATCACTTGACGGGTCTGTCGGATCGGGAGTTGTCTGCGGAGTCAGAGTCTGCACAACGGTGACTTCTTTTTCCCAGCGAACGCCGTTAGCGATAAGCGTTACCGTTGCCCTGCCCGGATTGCCGGCAGCGATAATCTCAGCCCAGTTTGTGCTGTTCACTGCGGTGGGTTTGCCGTCTTTATCAGTCGGGATAATCGGATTGATCGTAACAACCGACTCGTCGGAACTTGACCATTCTGCTTCTTTGACGAACGGCAGTGCCAGACGGTTGTCATCATTATCATAGTAGAATGCTTTGAATGTCGTTTTGGTCAGTTTATCGTTGGACTCGTCAAGCGAGAGCAGATAAGTCGGGCTAAGCACTTGGATCTTCTCAATCCTTTCACGAATGTCGAAATACAGCACATTGGAGAACTTCGTATTATCGATATATGCCAACACATAACCCATACCCATTCTGCGGGCAGTGAGAGTTTGAGTTGACTCCTCGAATGTCATGACAGGATTTTCGGAGTATTGATCGCCCTCATAGCCTTCGTCGCTTTCGTTCTTCTGCCAGTCCATCCAATAGACCTGCCACTTCACATCATCGATTGTATAATCAGGCGGCAGGTCACTGACGAGTATCTTCGCAGTATCACCGGCTCTGACAGTTTCTCCGAGTCGGTTTGTGTCATTGAATGACCCGGAACTGCCGACTTCAAGAATGTAAGCATTCAGACTCCCAAACATATCGGACAGATAGACAAATCCTGCTCTGTATGAGATAGAGAATCTGACAGAGTTGGCAGCCGCTTTGCCTGTTGTGAATTCCGTACTGACATAGTCCATCGCTCCGGTCGGAGTGTAGCTTGCTATCTGAACATTATATGTGGCATTCTCGGCAAGTCTGTCCAGCGGATATTGGTTTAGTATTTTATTAAGATAATAATTCTCTGCGAATTCGTAAGATCCCGTATCGGTGAGCCGATACAGATACAGCTCCGAGTAGGCATAGTTGGATGTCGGATTGTGCCATCTGACAGTTGCCATATCGCCTGTTACATCGACGGTAAGATCAGATACCGTAACGGTGTTTGTCGGCGTGATTATTTGATCGGTCGGATCGGGTGCAGGTGCGGCTGTAGAAGAAGTCGTTGAATGTGTGCCTGATGACGGATCTGTGGTGATAGTGCATGCTGTCAGCAGATAGCACACTGATAAGAGGATGATCCTCAGCAGTTTTAGCGGAAAGTGTTGTTTCATACATTGCTCCGTAAGTTAATATGCGGACATTATATCCATAGTTATTATACACTATTTTTTTAAGAAAAAAATAGAAAAATATAAAAAAATATAAAATTTTGCAAATTTTACTTGACTTTTTTTTTTTTCTATGTATGATGCTTTTGAAGTAATATTTTACAAACTTTTTTAAACTTTTTTTTCATTAAGGAGGATAAAAAATGAAAAAAAGCATTATTTTGGCAATCGTTGGTGTAGTGTTCATGTTGGGGTTGGTAGGCTGTCCGCAGGAAGAAGCATGGTCAGACGGTGCTCCGAGCGAAATTGCCGGGAAAGTATGGTTTGGCGGTTCAGGTATTCTTAGCGGATCTTACTACAAGTGGGCTTCTGACGGTTCATATAAAATGTCTTCGACCGGAACAACTTGGAACGACTATACGACATTGAAGATCGACCAATATCGAAGCAATGAGATTAAGGTTGGTGAGACAACTTATAACTATGGAATTACTGACGGTCACATGAAGTGGACAGGCAGTGGTGTAACCTGGTTTGAGTGGGATGAGACAACAGATCCTTCTGCTCAATAAAAATTTATGAAGAAGAGTTAAATTTCTTTTCTAAATGTTTTTCAGCCTGCATGTTTGATGGCAGGCAGGCTGTTTTGCATTATTGTGTAACTCGGAATTTTTTATATAACACGGCATAAAATTTGTTTTGAGTGCTTGTTTTATAATCAAATATGTTTTATTTTGTTGTTTAAAAGGAGACAAAAGAATGAAAAAAATTATTAATGCGATTGCCGCTTTGGCAATGATGATGGCGTTTGCGGGATGTGAGATTGATTTGTCTTTCAGTGAGCATACAGAAACAATCCATAACTCCAAGGAAAGAGAGACAGCATATTATATCACTTCTGTTGAACAAATATCAGGTGAAGATGTTGTTGAGGTAAGTTTAGCAACAGGTTCAAGTGCGGAAGGTAATGTGCTTACTTTGACATCCAAGAAAGAAGGAGACTCTGTTATACTTCTTAAGAGTTCTGTTCATGGTAAGAAAGCAACAGTAACAGTTAATGTAGGATCAACAGGTGCTATCTATGGTACATCCGCATTGCAGTATACAACATTTAACGGAACCGGTGACTCAAGTTCAACTTCTAAATGGGAAGACGATAAGAGCATAAAACTTAATCCTGAGGCAGATGAGATATATTATGTCAATGCAAGCGATGAGGATGAGTTCCTGCTGGTGAAAGGCAATATCTTATATCTGATGAGATATGACGAAGCTGGAACAGTAGGGGAATTTTATGATTGGGCAAGAGGTGTTGCAGAGCAGACAACTGCTAACATCATCTCAAAGATTAATTGGTTTACTTACGGCAGAGTTATGGCAGCTAATCTTAGTAAAACGATGAAAGCTGACAGTGAGACCAGATCTTCTAACAGTGTCAGCACATCAGGGCTGACCGGCAATAATCTGGCTTATACTTATACAACTGTTGGCAATAAGCAGATTACTATCGGCAGCAAAACATTTACCGAAGTTACTGACTTTGGCGATTGGAATTGGCCGACAACCTGGGTAAAGTACTGATAATAATTTAATTGTTTTGATAAACAGCGTCTGTTTGACGCTGTTTATTTTTGAATGATAATTAATAAAAAAATAAGAATTTATGAGAAATTTTAGTAAAAATATTGTTATTTAGCATTATACGGTGTATAATAACAGTAAATAACTAATTATCAAGGAGACGGTATGAAGAAATATTTGTCAATACTAATGATGATAATGCTTTGTATGATGAGCATTACAGCCAAACCCAAAGGCAGCGGTGCTGCACCCGCACCACAGATGGAGTTGTTTAATATCACTATCTATTGTGCAGAGACTGACGCTAAGGTCTACATCGACTCTCAGATGTGCGGCTTTGCAAATAAATCATTCAGTGTAAAGCAGGGCGGACACACTATCCGTGTTGTCAAAGAAGGTTTCGAGGATTATGAATCCAAGATTATTCTTGACAGAGACATTACGATAACTGCGGATTTGCAGAAGATTGGTGCGAGAAAGCCTCATCACAATCCGCCACCGCCGCGGACTAAGGAGTGGACTTTAACAGTAAACACAAGTGAGCCGGATTGCAAGATCTATCTCAACAACGATTATCTCGGTCAGAGCAACAAGCCGTATAAGGTTAAGGAAGGCAGTTACATTGTTAAAGTTGTCAAAGACGGCATCGAGAAAACAGAAGGCGTAACTCTTGACGGTGACAAGTCAATCTTTATTCGGATGGAGCGTCCTCATCACAATCCGCCGCCTGCACGCACAAAGGAATACAATGTCGTAATCAGCACGAGCGAGCCGGGATGTACTATCAGTCTCAATGGCGTAGTGCTGGGCGAAAGCAACAAGTCTTACAAGATAAAGGAAGGTTCTTACTTAATCAAGGCTGAGAAGAAGGGGTTCAAAGACGCTGTAGACGGTATAACAGTTGACAGTGATAAGAATATCTTCCTGAAGATGGAGAAACCACCAAGAAATCCGCCGAAGCAGCCGCCACAGGTTAAGGAATACACTCTGATGATCAGCACAAGCGAGCCGGAGTGCAAGGTATATCTTAACGGAGAGTATCTCGGCGAGAGCAACAATATGTATAAGGTTAAAGAAGGTTCATATCTTATCAAGGTTACAAAAGACGGTTTCGAGGATGCTTTGGAAGGTGTGAATATGAAAGAAGACAAGTCAGTCTTCATCCGAATGAATGCACCTGAGACAACAACCACTACAACAACAACAGTAGTAGAGCAGTCAAGCACAAGACCTTCTCATCACGGACCGAGACATCATGATCGACGACCTGATGTGAAGTATTACGATCTTACTGTAAACTGCGAGGAAGATGATGCAACAGTATTCATCGATGATGAAGAATGGGGCAGACCTAATCAGACTTTCACAGTTGAGATGGGTAACCGCAAGATTAAAGTTACCAAGCGGGGCTTTGAGCCGTTTGAGATGCTCGTCAGCTGCGACACCAACCGCACGGTTAATGCCAAGCTCAAACCAATGAGAAGAAGATAATAACTGTCTGTCATCTATGCAAAAAACAGAAAAAAGTCTTTGACTTTTTTCTGTTTTTTGTTATAATCACATCTGTGAGATTATATAAGTCAACCAAAATATTTCATAAATGAGGACAGATGAGAAACAAACTTTTATTTATTATTCTATCAGTGCTGATGATGTCAGCTGTCGGTATATATGCTCAGGATGTGTCGGGTGATGTCTCTGTCTCGGATCGGACCTCTGACGAGTTGGAGCAGATCAGGAGTGAGATCGCCGTTATCAAGAAAGATCTTGAAGAGGTCAAAGACCGCACTTCGTGGATGCAGTTCTTGTTCCAGGGAGCAACACGCATTACTTGGGGCTTGAATATATGGGCAGATCAGGCTGCGAAGGGTGAGACTGCACAGTTGCACTCTATGCCGATTGCGACAGGTTTCGATATGGAGAATGACATTCTCTTCCGAATGAACTTCGCCAATAAGGTGCTTGCCAAGAGTTTCAACTCGACTGAGGATGGCACGGAGATCTTCGTCAAGATGAAGATAGACTCTTACGGCGTGTCGGAGCTCAAGCCTAAGGGCAGTTGGTATGTTGTCGATGCGACCACAGATATGGGTAAGCGTGTGCAGGTGTATATGCCTCGGTCAAGCGGTACTTCATCGAATGTCGTATTCGGCGATCTGTCTGTCGTGCTTGATCAGGCGAGAGTTAGCCGCATTGCAGGGACGGGATTTTACTTCGATTACTCGGATGTTACTCAGGTGTCTGAGTATTATGGTGTGAATGTGATGACCGATGTAATGGTGCTCAATCATCAGTATTTCAACAACGGATATTTCTATGATCGCAATGACAATACAAAATATGCCAGTCTTTACTATTCATTTGATACGAGACCATTCTCATATCTGACGGGCGAGCGTGTTAAGTATAACGCGACAAGCGGTGTAGCCGAGGCAGTCAAGATGTGGTCGAATGGTATGCTCCGCACGAGTAATACGGCTGATGCTTCGACTAATCAGCATCCACACGGCTTGACGATCGGTTATGAAGATGATATTACTAAAGGATTCTACGCACATGTGGCACTCGGTGCGGCGAGCAAGGATGCTTTCGATCCTAAGTATTTCGATGATAATAATATCGATTACGGTTTCTTCCTGCGAGGCGGTGTGAAACTTCATTCTGATAAGTTCACATTTTGGCCGAAGTTAAACCTCAGTGTTGCATTCCAGACAGAGACTGTTGAAGACTATGATTACGGCTGGGTGACATTCGCCGCTTCCGTGGCACTGCCATTGATGTATAATCTGCCGACAGGCGAGAAGGACTATGCCAAATTTGAAGCGAACTGGAGCATCAATGCGCAGTTTGCCCTTATGACTGTGGCGACTATGTTCTCATTGTATCCGGAGTTCCGACTGCTGAACAGCAAGCTGTTCCTCAAACTGCCGATAGTATTCTCATATAAGAACGGAACAGGCGGTTTCCTGAGAGCCGGCAATGAGAGTGTGAAGTGGATTGATCAGCTCTACGAAGATATTATATATTCTATGAGTTTCGTTGCCGGATTTGACTCGACTAATCTGTTCGGAGAGATATTTGAGTTTATCCTGACCAATACGATGCACTTTACTTATATGTACACGCAGTTTAACGAAGCATATCTGTATGAGATTGTGCGGTTAGACTTTGCATTCAACCATATCCCGTCAGGACCGCTGAAATTCGACATGTTCTTTGAGTTCGGTATGGGCTACGCATACAATGCCCGGCTTGTGGACTCCAATACATATTTAAAATATGAATACGACGACAAGCACGACCGCTGGCTGGCTATTAACACCGATAAGGAGTTGGAGTGGACCAAGTTCAGCGGTACTGTTCTGCGGCTTGAGACAGGATTCTACTTCGATGTGATCGAGAACTTCTCGGTTGGATTCTCCGCAGAGTCGCCTTATCTGCTGGCGAACTTCGTCAATCCGATAGGCAATCAGCAGACATTCGGCACATTCAAACTGTGGAGTGAGATACGGTTCTAATGTTTAGTTTATAAAAAAATCAGAAAAAATTTTGTTTTTTCTGATTTTTTTTGCTATAATATGTGTATGAAGTTATTATTACCTATTCTAATATTCTTAACAGTTTTGACTTCGTGTTCTACCGAATGTCAGAACAACTTCCTGAATAACTATAATCGTCGCTCTGTGTCATATTCTGCAACCGGCAACAGTTATGATGTGTTTTATCCTGAGTATGACGGCAAGGCGACTTATCTGACAGTCAATGTCGATAATCTGGAAAGTCAAGATGTGTATTTCATATTCAGCAATGTTTCTATGGATCAGTCTGACTCCAATCCAACAGTATCAGGGCATTCTGCTTCGGAGATACGGGATCAGATCAGCCGTCAGCTCATTGCCAATACGACTTACGACAAGCCGACAAGCCGCGGCAGTACTGTGACTCCGCTGCGGGATACTGTTGGACAGACGGAACGATTTTGGATACAGCAGAACAACTCTGATGCGGTCATTCTCAAGCCTTGCACTTGTCTTAAGACCGTTGAAGTCGGCGAAAAGCAGCTGTCTGTGTGGAAACAGAATTCTCTTAGCAGCATTACTGATGAGATGGCTCAAACCATTGCCGATACATTTATGAGATCCGGTGATGACAATGACATCTATGATTGGGTGACTAATATATATGGTGAGGAGTGGGGTGAGCATAACAGCTCTAATCTTATCGAGCCGAATAATAATATCACCATCCTGCTTGTCGATGATGAGGCTGACGGCAGCACAATAACACTTGGATATTTCTGGAGCAAAGATAACTATACGACGGAAGAACAGAGTAACAGCAATAAGCGTATAATGTTCTATGTGAATGGCAACTTCTATGCAAAAATCAAGGAAAACTTCAAAGAACAGAAATGGAAAGCGTCTAATATATGTCCTGCGACTATACATTCGACATTGGCACATGAGTTCCAGCACATGATACACTTCTATAACAAAATCGTTAAGAATGAAAATACCACATTGAGTTCGACTTGGCTTAACGAGATGTGTTCGCTTGTAACGGAAGATTTCGTTGCGGATAAACTCGGCGTATACGGTCCCCGCGGACGCAAAACTGCGGAATGTACTTATTATCATAATCTGTATAATAATCTTGGTATCAAGTCTTCGGAGGACTACAATATCGGGCGAATCCCGTATTTCAATGACTACAATGACAGACTGCCGATATTTGGCTGGGGCAGCAGTGACTCAGCATATCGATATTCGATAGCTTACGCATTCGGTGCATATCTTGCCCGCAACTACGGAGGTCCGCAGCTTTTCCGAGATATAGTGCAGGATAAGACTGTTTCTGACAGTGTTATATTTACTTTGACCGGGAGCAATCTGGAGACTCTTCTGCGGAAGTGGGGTGTGGCATGTATGCTGTCGAGCCTTACAGAGGTTGAGAATGGCTTGAAATACAATAACGGCTCTTCGTGGATGATGTATGAGATTGACGGCATTAGTTATAATCTCGGCAGTATCAATCTGTTTAACTATGTTTCCTCACCGAATATATATACTGCGACATCTTCTTCGGAGCGTTCTATCGGCAGCTCCTACAGTCTCGGCACTTGCACTAATCGCTATGCCCGTGCCGCCGAGCGTAAAACCGGCACTCTGAAAAAATATGTCAAACTTGAATCGCACACTGCACTGACGATAGTTGTCAGATAGATTATCTGCCACACCGGTCATTTTACTCAAAATTTACTCAATAATTACTCAATTTTTACTCAAACGAAGTGTTTGACGACCTCAAAAATCA
This sequence comes from Spirochaetales bacterium, assembly GCA_017540815.1. Taxonomy (GTDB): domain Bacteria; phylum Spirochaetota; class GWE2-31-10; order GWE2-31-10; family MWDO01; genus RGIG6909. Next base: position 3,812 of record JAFYAI010000133.1, on the reverse strand, counting down.
GTGATACAATATAATCGTATCAAGGAGGTCGTCATGAAGAAGATAATATTGATCGTAATAATGATCCTGTCCGCCGAAGCGGCATTCTGCAGCAAATACGGCAGCTTTTATGACGGCGGACTTCATTCACGAGGACTGATTGCCGGCGGCACTGTTATGATGGCGATACCGGCCGTGCCGCTGATTATATTTTCAGCGGGGATTGTCTCTGACCTTGCAAGCGGAGAGTTGTGGACACTCGGCAGTTATTGGACACCTTTCTATAGTTCTGTGTATATCTCCGCATATCAGCTGACGATAGCCGGAGCGTTAATGCTCTATCTCGGCATCAAGCGTTATCACTGTGCAACGAATAATTATTTCGTTGAGACAGCAGCAATGATGCGGAATGTCGGCATTGTTATACTCACAACTGCCGCCGTGCCGACAGCCATCACAGGACTAGTCTCCGCATTTTTTGTGACACAGGACCGCCGCTTTACATTCTGGGCAGTGACCGACGGATTGTTTTCTCTGTTTCAGTTTGCAGCCGGAGCGGTATTCCTCGGTCTTGGTATCCATAATATGAAGTTTGGCAGTAAGTATATACCTGAAATATCTATGACCAAAGAAGAAGTCACTGTCGGAATGAGAATACGGATATGAAAAAACACGTATTAGCCTGCAGGCTAATTCGTGTTTTTTCCATTGATTTATTTATTCAGTCTATACACCGCAAATGACTCTCTCGGCATACGAGGCACTGTAATAACTTTGTCTTCACCGACGAGGAACTCACATTCATCCGTATCGCAGTCGGTGTAACACAAGGTAATCTGTGCTGCCATCTCGATGATGTCATGCAGAATGGTCTGTCCTGCACAATTGTGTATAATCGTCGTCGGTCCCATGCAGACTTTCGGCGAGATGAGTATGTCTCCGTCTTGAGTCATTGTCATTATCTGTTTATTCTCACGATCATTGCGTCCGACGACGATTTTATTCTCACCAATGCGGTAGTGTCGTCCAAGTCTTAGCAGACGCAGAGCGGTAATATCTTCATTCTTATTATAATCCAGATAATCCTGAATACGCGTGATAAACTGCGGCTCAGTTAATATACATCCGCCTGCCGGCTGCTCGTAATTATCAATGCCGAAGTGTGCTGCCAGTTCCATCTGCGGTTTGCGTCCGCGTCCTGAGAATGAGAGCAGTTTGCTGCGATCGACAACGCCAACACGCTCCGGAAGAGTCGGCTCCAACAAATGAGCAGACAGCGGACGAAGCAGTATATCTTCTATACCGGCTTCTTTTGCAATGATATGCATACTGTCTCGCTGTTGCGACATAGGCCGTTGTCCGAGGACTTCGCCGCTGACTATGAATGAAGCATCCCATTCTGACAGCAGTGTTTTGGCTTTGCTCATGATGAGTATCTTGCAGTCTACACATGGATTCATCGCACTGCCATAGCCGTGAGCCGGACTTCGCAGCATCGAGAGGAACTCATCACTGACATCGACATTCCGTATCGGCGTGTTAAACCCATACCGCTCGTGCAGATTGGTGTCACGAATTCCGAAGAATGGCGAAGTGAAATTAACAGGTATGCACTCTACACCCTGTTCCTGCATAACTCTGATTGCTAGTACCGAATCCAATCCGCCCGAAAAAAGGCATATTGCAGTTTTATTCATTGTTTCTTCCTTATAAATGAATGAGTTTTATATAGTATATAATATCATATTTTATCAAATAGTCAAGAATTTTCATATTTACTTGACAGCCGCAGAAGAATATTTTATCATTATAGCATTAAGTCAGAATGAGGTTATATATGGATAAGCGGTTTTTAATCGGAGTAAGTGTCAGTTCTGAGATAGCAGCACAATTGTGGCAGACTTCTAAGAGTCCCATCAGTCAGCTTGTGTCGAATCTTGGAATGTATGTTAAGCGTGATATTCTGTCGTCTTATTGGACATTCGGCGTATTCGAGGTTAAGGATAATACTGCTCGGAAATGTCGGGAGAAGATTTATATGACTTGGGAGAAGATCTTCCCCAATCGTGAGAATGATTTGACTTTGTTTATTGTTCCTGTCGATGATTCGCCGCTAACAGAGCTGATGCAGATTATCTATTCGGCGTATATCGGCTGGAAGGATTACCTTCAGCTTTGCACTGATATTTACAATATGTGTCCTATAATGGCAGCTAACAATTCTATGGCTAACCTGCGTCAGCAGAATTATTTGCTTGCGATGGATAATGGCTGCGGATTTTCGACGATGATCTCTTCGTTTGCTGATTTCCTGAATAAAATGAATGTATTTGAAGAGGCTGGTCCAAGCACCTTGGAATACAAAGTTGGCGAGGAGACTGCTAACGGAATTACTTCGGCTGATGATATAATTACAGCATTGTATGACGAACAGAATAATAATAAAGTCATAGGTATAGATATGTCTTATTATCTTGACAAGATTCATCATGACGCACTGCGGTCATTTTTGACGCGGCTGCATTTTATGCAGGATAATCATGTTTTCATTTTCAGAGTGCCTTATCTTGAAGCCAACATTCTTAGACAAACACATAATCTGATTGCCGATGTTGTGCTGCTCCGTGATATTGTCATTCCGCCGCTGTCGGATGTGCATTACTGTGAATGTCTTATGTCGGAGATTTATCGCCACGAAATGAATTTCGAGCCAGAGGTGTTTGATTTGTTTGTCCGCAGACTTCATGAAGAAAAGAAGGATGGCAGATTTTATGGATTCCGAACGGCATACAAGGTGATTAGTGAGATGTTTATCAGCAAAGCTCATTATGACGCAGAGCAGCGGCTTTACGGAACGAATAGTAATACTAAATTGATCAAAGGAGATGAGATAAAGAGCATCGCTGCGGAGATTGAGGCGGCGGAGACTGACGGCTACGATGACCTGCAGAATATGATAGGCATGGAGAAAATATCGCAGCAGATTAGAGAGATTGTTGTTCAGGTCAAGACTGCTAAGAATAATGCGTCACTTGATAAACCTTGTCTGCATGCAAGATTTGTCGGCTCGCCCGGAACGGGTAAAACGACAGTTGCCCGCATTCTCGGTAAGATATTCAAGAAAGAAGGCATTCTGTCGAAAGGGTATTTCTTCGAGTATATGGCCCGCAATCTCTGCGGCGAATATGTTGGTCAGACTGCACCTAAGACGACGGCAGCGTGTCGTGATGCTTACGGTTCTGTTTTGTTTATCGATGAGGCGTATTCGCTGTATCAGAACTCCGCTTATGGTTCCAATGACTACGGACAAGAGGCGGTAACGGCACTCATCTCCGAAATGGAGAATCACCGCGATGATATGGTCGTCATTATGGCAGGCTACACAGATGATATGGATCATCTTATGGAGTCTAATGCCGGCTTGCGAAGCAGAATGCCGTTTATCATTGAGTTTCCTAATTACACGCGTCAGCAGCTGTTTGAGATATTTATGCTTATGGTGAAGAAGCACTTTACATATACGGAAGATTTCGAGCCGGCGGTTAAGGAGTTCTTCGACAGTCTCAGCGACGAATATCTGTCATCGAAAGAATTTGCCAACGCACGATTTGCCCGCAATCTATACGAACGCACCTGGTCAAAAGCAGCTCTTCGTTCGTCGCTGTCCGGCGGAGCGAATATCTGTCTTAAACCTGAAGATCTCCGTCTCGCCGCTTCGGAGAAAGAGTTCAGTGAGAAACTGATGACGACAAGGAAAATCGGTTTCTGAAAACAGCAGCAAAGATGAATACAAAAACAGCACAAAATTTTGCACAGCAAAATTTTGTGCTGTT